>NZ_MJYF01000050.1:0-89416 GCF_001763175.1 Campylobacter sp. BCW_4332
AATATCTTCATTACTTACTTTATATATAAATCCTATGTTTATTTTTATTGTTGTTTTAGATGATGCTTAGAATTGTGTTTAAAAAAGAGTTTGTTGCTGGTTAGGGTTTTTAGAGAGAATAGGGTGTTTTTAGGGGTTTGGAAGGTTTAATATATTTGTATGGATTGTATAAATTTAGTTCTTTTAAAAAAGTTGTTTGCGTGATCGGCTACTTGGTTTATTGATAGAATTTTAAATAAAAAATAGAAATTAATATATAAATTCACGATGAAATTGTTAATTTTATTAATTATTAAGTTTAATTAACATAAACTTTATATATAAAAGTTAATATAATTTAAATAATATAATTTATATCTTAAACTATTTATTTCATAATTATATTATCTTAAAAATTTTATTTATAAGGTGTATCTTATGAAAAAGCTTATTTCTAAGGGAAAGGTTTTAACCCTATTGCTTGGGGTGGGATTTGCTTTAAATGTGAGTAGTGCAGAAAATTCAAATGTTCTTATTCAAGGAGAAGCTGCACAAGATGGCGATACTAAACCAAGAACACTTGAGGGTTATGTGCACCAAGAAGATGCGTTTTTTAAATATCTTAAAGAACATCATCCTATGTTTAAATATGAAAAAGAAGGTTGTATAGTAGGTAAATATGCTATTAGTGATAGGGAAGAAGAATATGTAGAATTTTCTAATGGTCCTACTTTTGCACAGCAAAACAATCTAGCTCATACTTCAGTGACTTATCGTTTAGGAATGGAATCTTTTTTAGATTTTCCAAATAAATTTGTAGGTCCAAAAAAATGTGGTGAATGTCATCCTGCTCAATATAAAGCTTGGGAAAGATCACGTCATGCAAAAACCGTTCGTTTTCCTGATGAGTTTGAAGAAGTAGGAAATGATTTAAAAAAACCTATGTATAACTCACAATCTACTATTTTACCAGATGGAATTTATCCTGATGATGTCTATGCTGTAATTGGAACACCTAGAACAAAATATGGTTTTATTGATAGATGGTTGGTTCGTGGAACTTATCATGTTGAAGATGGAAATCTTAGTAATATGACAGGAAAAATTGTAGCTGGCGGCAATCAATTCTCAAGGCTTTGGAGTGAGTTTTTAACACCTGAAATGACCAAAAAAATAGCAGAATTTTCTCCAGGTTTCCCTACTACTATGGAACAATTTGGAGGTAATGGCTCTCAAGTTTGGGGAACAAATTCTTATGCAGCACAATATCGTAAAAATATGCTTTTTCAGCCTGCAAGTTCTTATTGCGAAACCTGTCATAGTTTTAAATTTGATTTTAAAAGCAAAGAAGAATTTTATAAAGCTTTAGGAAATACTCAAGAGCTTAGAAAACATACAATTTCAAAAGGTATTTCTTGTGAAGAATGTCATGGTGCAGGCGCTCATCTTTATGGTGCTAGAGGTGCAGGTATGCCATCAAACTGCGAAAGATGTCATCAAAGATTTTCTTATAATGAAGAAGATGCTAAGAAAAATCCTAGAAAACCATTTAATGCCTTCTTCAAATCTAGCTGTCCAGCTTGTGGAACTGAAGGTGCGCAAATGTATAGTTCAGCTCACTATGATAAGGGTATGAGATGTTCTACTTGCCACGATCCTCATGAGGTTACTTTCAATGATTGGAAAGATGGATATACTAAAGTAGGGCTTAAAAAAACTTGTACAGATTGTCATGACACACAAGCTAGCTTCTTTAAACAAGGAGGAATTCATTCAAAAGATAATTGTACAGCTTGTCACATGCCAAATATGATGAGTTGTGAAAACTTTGGAGCAGTTCAAAATCCCGATAAAGGTGGATTTGATAATGTTAGAGCTTCTCACATTTGGAAAATAAAAGTTGATAAAACTGCTAAAACTCTTAATCCGCCAGAAGGTAAAGAAAGATCTCCAAAAACTCCAGGATGGACCATCGCTAGAGATGATGATGGAAGATTTTTCCTTGATTTAATGTGGGCTTGTGGACGTACAAGTTTTAGTGATCCAAATTTAATGGGGCCAGGTGCAAGTGGATGTCACAGTGCGGTTCAATCAAATTTACCTAAAAAACTTCATTTTACAGATCAAGAGACTATCTACGACATTGTTGTAGGTTGGCAAAAACCTGTAAAAGATGGATATGAAAATATTCTTAAAGGCGTGAAAGAAATTGATAAAGCTATGGCTGAAAATCCTAAACTTTCTGTAGAGAAAAAATCTCGTGTTATTACTTTGGCAAATCAAGCAAGGGCTATTGCAGAAAAATTGCAAAAAGATGGTTCTTGGGGTGTGCATGGTCCTGTTTACTCCAAAAAAATAGTAGATGAGGCTTTGGTTTATATACAAGAAGCTAAAAATATTTTAAAATAAAATTTTCGCCCATTTTTTGGGCGAGTTTAAGGAGTAAATTTTGAAACAAAGTTTAATAAAATTTATATTGCTTGCTGTTTTTTGTTTTTCAACCCCTTTTTTACTTGCCGACGGAAAAATTCAAATAGGTATAGTTGAAGGTGTAACTCCTATCAGCATGAAAGATGCTGAAAAACTTTTAGGGCAAAAAAATGTATATTTTGTGGATGTTAATTCCAAGGAAGAAAGAGAAGTTGCAGGTAATATACCTAATGCTGTTTTAGTTGATGCGCAAAATTGGCAAAATTTATTACCTGATGATTTTAATGCAACTTTAATTTTTTATGGGTCGAATCGTTTTACTTTTGATGCTTCTAATATTGCAAATTTAAGCCAAAAATTAGGCTATACCCATGTTTATGTTATGTTAGATGGTATAGAATCTTGGGTGCTTTCTGGAAGAAAAGTTCAAAAAGAACAAATAGAAAAATGGCAAAACGCTAAAAATTTAGATGATTTTAAAGATAGCATTCATTCAAGAATGTATTTTGGAGATGTTCCAAGTTGTAGGGATTGCCACGGAAAAGGCGAAGATAAAAAATCTATTCGCTACAATAATGCTGCAAATTTAGATCTTATCAATAAAAACTGCGCAAGTTGTCATAAAGATATAGATAAAGAATTTAAACACAGTATTCATCAAAATATCAGCCAAATACAACTTGATAAAGATGGAAAAAAGAAAAAAATTCCAACTTGTACTACTTGTCATGATATCCACAACAACGATCCGTTAATGAATACAATGACCTTAAAACAAAGAAGTGATTTTAAATGCGGTGAATGTCATCAAGATAAACAAGATCGCTATCATGATACTTTTCATGGTAAGGCTATGGTATTAAATAGTCCTGGTAGTGCTCCAAAAATCGCAGCCTGTTATGATTGTCACGGCAAACACAATATTTTAAAAGTTGAAGATTTAAACTCAACCCTATCGTCTTTAAATCGTGTTCAAACTTGTGCACAGTGTCATCCAAATTCTAATGAAAATTTTGCCAATTTTATTGCACATGCTGATCATAGTGATGGAGAAAACTATCCTTTACTTCACGGTGCTTATATTTTTATGACCGCTTTAGTGATAGGAGTTTTTGTGTTCTTTGGTTTGCATACTTTACTTTGGAGTATAAGACTGATTTTAGCAAGATTTTCACATCCTGCAGAATGGAAAAAAGCAAAAGAAAATGCACACAATGACAAGGTTTTAATCAAACGTTTTTCAACCTTCCATAAAATTCAGCATTTCTTTATGGCGGCAAGTTTCTTAGGACTTGCTTTCTCAGGTTTGCCGCAAAAATTTTATACCGCTCCTTGGGCAAAAACCATGATAGATCTTATGGGTGGACCAATCGGTGCAACCATAGTGCATCATATTAGTGCTATTGTTATGTTTATAGTCTTTTTCTCTCATATTGGAGAAATCATACTTGTAAACTGGAAAAGAAGAGATTTAGTGCGTGATCCACAAACAGGAAAACTTGATAAAATGAAAATTTTAAAAGCCCTTTTTGGACCTGATTCTTTAATGCCAAATTGGCAAGACTTTAAAGATATGAAAGCACATTTTAAATGGTTCTTTGGCATGGGTGAAAGACCACAATTTGACCGCTGGACTTATTGGGAAAAATTTGACTATCTAGCAGTATTTTGGGGTATGTTTGTTATAGGACTTTCAGGATTGGTTTTATGGTTCCCTACTTTCTTTAGTACCTTTTTACCAGGTTGGATGATCAATCTTTGTTCTTTAGTGCATTCTGATGAAGCTTTACTTGCAACAGGATTTATCTTTGCAATCCACTTCTTCAATACTCATTTTAGAGCAGATCGCTTCCCTATGGATATGGTAATTTTCTCAGGAACCCAAAGTGAAGCCGAGATTAAACAAGAAAGAAATGCGTATTATCAACGCCTAAAAGAAAGCGGAAGGCTTGAAAGTTTATATGAGAAAAACTCTAAATTTAATTCTTATAAAAGCATTGCTAAATTAGCAGGTTATTTGATGCTGATTACGGGAATGATCTTTTTATTCTTGATGATTTATGCTTTTATAGTGGATTTGTTAAAATAATAATTGCCTAGATTTTCTAGGCAATTTTAAATGAAAGGATTTGATGTTAAAAAAACTGATTTTAGGATTTATAATATTATTATTTTGTGCTTGTAATGATGAAAAAATAGATGAAAATATTCTTTCCAAAGGAACAAAAACTACAGAACAATACAAACAAGATACAAACAATCTTGATCTCAACTCTTACAAAGAAATCGCAGAATTTTTTAAAGACAATCAAAATATTGTTTTTTCTGACAAACCTGTGCTAATTATTTTTAGTGCAAATAATTGTGTTTATTGCGATAAATTAAAACACGAAATTCAAAACAACAAAGAAGTTCAAAATATCTTAAAAAACACATATAATTCTTATTATATCAATACAAGTTATCATAAAATTCATAATTACGACAATAAAAAAACAAGCACAGAAGAACTTTCAAGAGAATTCAATATAGACGCTACGCCTACTTTGATATTTTTTACTCCTAAACATAAAACTTTACTGATTTATCCTGGTTTTATGAGTGCTAAACGCCTTGCTTTGACTATGGAAATTTTAAAAGATGAAAAAAATCAAAAGCTTAATGAAGATGAGCTTTTTAAAACACTTTTTCTAGCATACAAGGAGAAAAATGTTTAAGAAAATCTTTTTTTCCTTTTGGATGAGTCTTATTTTACTTTTTATCTATGCTCTTTCTTGTGCAGTAGCGACTTTTGTCGAAAATGATTTTGGCACAAATGCTGCTAAAGCCTTAGTTTATAATGCTTTATGGTTTGATATCTTACACCTTTTGCTTTTAATCAATCTTATAGGTATTATTTTTATACACAAACTTTTACAAAGAAAAAAATATGCTTCCTTGCTCTTGCATAGTGCTTTTATAGTAATTTTACTTGGCGCTGCAATCACGCGTTATTTTGGCATAGAAGGAGGTATGCACATTAGAGAAGGACAAAGTTCTGATATCATTGTGACAAGAGATGAATTTATAGCCTTAATGCTTTATAATGATGAAGGTAAGGTTGTAGAATATCAATCCTTTGGAGTAGCTTTTAATCCTTTACTCCATAATAGTTTTGAAAAAAAAGTTTCCATGCAGCAAAATAAAACTATAAATTTAAAACTACTTGATTATGAAAAAGCTCCTAATGCAATGAGCAATCCTATCATCAAAATGCAAATTTCTTTTAATAATGAAAGCAAAGAAATTTTACTCACTCCAAATTACAACAATGAAAATGTTTTACCTTTTAGACTAGGAGGTGAAATTTTTGCACTCAACTGGGGTCCTGAAGAGATCAAACTGCCTTTTTCTTTGGCTTTAAAAGATTTTATCCTAGATCGCTACGCAGGTTCTATGAGTCCTTCTTCTTATGCTTCAGATATAGAAGTGATCGATCAAGATAAAAGTTTTGAGTATAAAATTGTTATGAATAATGTTTTAGATTATGGCGGATATAGATTTTTTCAAAGTTCTTATGATCAAGACGAACAAGGCACCATACTTTCAGTCAATAAAGATCCTGGAAAAATTCCAACCTATATAGGCTATACTTTGCTGACTTTAGGTTTTTTATGGATTTTATTTGCTAAAAACTCAAGATTTCAAAAATTATCAAACTATCTTAAAAATCAAAAAAATCTTTTATTAATTCTTTTTTGTCTTTTTGCTTTTAACATAAAAAGTTTTGCCGATGAAAACACCTTAAAGCTTATACAAAATATCAAAGAAAATTCTGCAAAACATTTTATGCTTTTTGGAAGCTTACTTGTGCAAGACTTTGATGGCAGGATAAAACCTATCGATACTTTAGCGATGAATTACATCCATAAGATTACCAAAAAAAATGATTTTTTAGGTTTAAACTATAATCAAATTTTTCTTGGTATGATGATGTATCCACAACATTTTAGACAAATAAAAATGATTAGCGTAAAAACTGCAAAGCTAAAAGAAATTTTAGGCGTGGATAAAAATGAAAAATATCTTGCTTATGATGATGTTTTTGATGGAGATTTTTACAAACTTTCAAACTATATAGAAGAAGCAAACCGTAAAAAACCTACTTTAAGAGATCAGTTTGATAAAGATATTTTAGCTCTTGATGAAAAAATCAACACCGCTTTTTATATCTATAGCGGAGAAATTTTTAGAATATTTCCTGATCCAAGCCAAAAAACCTATACTTGGTATTCTCCTGCTACACCTATGCCTTTTGATTTAAAGGATATAGAAAATATACAAAGCTTATTGGCAAAATATTTTTTTGATTTTGAACAAGCTCTTAGTACCAAAGATTTTTCTAAAGCCGATGAAAGTTTAGAAAGACTTAAAAATTTCCAAAATTTTTATGGATCAAATCTTATCCCTACACCTACTCAAATTTCTTTAGAGCTTTTTTTAAATCATTATAATATTTTTGACAATCTCACCCCTATTTATCTTTTACTAGGTAGTATGCTTTTTATCTTATTAGTCTATGAAATTTTAAGCCTTAAAAAAGCTCCAAAAATGCTTAAAAATGCCATTTTTATTCTCATTGCTTTAAGTGTTTTGGCTCATGCTTTAGCTTTAATCTTTCGTTGGTATGTAGGAGATCACGCTCCTTGGAGTAATGCTTATGAAAGTATGGTTTATATAGCTTTTGCTTGTGCTTTTGCGGGACTTGTTTTTTATAAAAAATCTTCTTTAGCACTTTGTACTGCAAGTATTATGGCTGGAATTTCTCTTTTTGTAGCACATCTTGGTTTTATGGATCCACAAATTACAAATCTTGTGCCCGTTTTAAAATCCTATTGGCTTAATATCCATGTTTCTATCATCACTGCAAGCTATGGATTTTTAGGACTTTGCTTTTTGCTTGGAGTATTTAGCTTGATTTTATTTATGTTAAGAAATCCAAAAAAAGCTCAAATAGATCAAAGTATTTTAAACTTACATTGTATCAACGAAATGGCGATGATAATAGGACTTGCTTTACTCACTATAGGAAATTTCTTAGGTGGAGTTTGGGCAAACGAAAGCTGGGGAAGATACTGGGGTTGGGATTCTAAAGAAACTTGGGCTTTAATTTCTATTATTGTTTATACTATGATTTTACATCTTAGATTTATCTCAAAATTTAACAATCCTTACGCCTTTGCAAGTGCGAGTGTTATAGGATTTTATTCTATTTTGATGACTTATTTTGGGGTAAATTTCTATCTTTCAGGATTGCATTCTTATGCAGCAGGAGATCCTGTGCCTGTGCCT
This sequence comes from Campylobacter sp. BCW_4332, assembly GCF_001763175.1. NCBI lineage: Bacteria > Pseudomonadati > Campylobacterota > Epsilonproteobacteria > Campylobacterales > Campylobacteraceae > Campylobacter > Campylobacter sp. BCW_4332. The sequence continues at coordinate 7,741 of NZ_MJYF01000050.1, forward strand.
AAATTTTTATATTTTTTCATTGCTTTTACAGTGATTTTAATTTTAGGAGCATTTTTTAAAAGAAGACTTAAAAATCCTGTATAAATTTACCCTTGAAATTTCAAGGGTAAATAAGAAGTTAGAATTCTTTTCTTGTATCCATAGAGCCTACGATTTTTCCAGTTTTTGGATCGACCATGATAGCATTTACATCACCCATATAAGGTTCTTTGGTGATTTTATAGCCCATTTTTTCAAGATTGTTTTGCGCATCTTTGATGATTCCAAAAGGCTCTGTTCTGATTTCATCAGGTAGCCACTGCATGTGAAATCTTGGAGATTCTACCGCTGTTGATATATCCATTTTATGATCGATCACATTTGAAATCACTTGTAAAACTGTCGTGATGATCCTAGAACCACCTGGACTACCTACTACCATAAATACTTTTCCATCTTTTAGTATGATAGTTGGACTCATAGAGCTTAAAGGTCTTTTTTTAGGTTCTATAGCATTAGCTTCTCCGCCTACAAGTCCGTATAAATTTGGCACGCCTGGTTTGATTGAAAAATCATCCATTTCATCATTGAGTAAAAACCCTGCCCCTTCAACCGCAGCGCCTGAACCATAACTCGCATTGATCGTATAGGTAATGCTTACAGCATTGCCTTTGCTATCTAGTACAGAATAATGAGTGGTATTATGTCCTTCGTGAATTTGTCCTAAACCAGGTTTTACTTTTGAGCTTGGTAAAGCCTTATCTTTTGGAATTTTTGCATAAATTTCTTTAGCGTATTCTTTGCTTGTAAGTTTATCAAGTGGGATTTTTACAAAATCAGGATCGCCCATGTATTCTGATCTATCCGCATAAGCTTGACGCATAGCTTCAGCCATTATGTGTAAAGTTTTAGAGCTTGCAAAGCCTAAATTTTCTATATTGGCATTTTCCATGATATTTAAAATTTCGATGATATGAGCACCCCCACTGCTAGGTGGCGACATGGAAATGATATCATAACCCCTATAAGTGCCTTCTACAGGTTTTCTCCAAATAGCTTGGTATTGTGCTAGATCTTCTTTAGTGATAATGCCTTTGTTTTTAGCCATATCCGCTGCTATTAAATCAGCGATTTTTCCCTTATAAAAAGCATCAGGACCTTCCTTTGCGATAAGTTTTAAAGTTTTTGCTAGATCTTTTTGGACAAACAAATCCCCACTTTTATAAGTGCTGCCATCTTTTTTAAGGAAATATTTGCTTGAACTAGGAAATTCTTTAAACATATCTTTAGCTTCTAGCATGGTTTGTTCTTGTCTATCGTTGATGAGATAACCTTTTTCAGCTAGTTTTATAGCAGGAGCCATCAAGTCTTTTAGTTTCATAGTGCCGTAGCGATCAAGCATAGCACTCATACCTTTAACCGTTCCTGGTACTCCAGCAGCTAGATAACCTATAGTTGAAGCATCTTTTATAACTTCTCCTTTGCTATCAAGATACATATCTCTGCTTGCTTTTAAAGGTGCCATTTCTCTAAAATCAAGCGTGGTATTTTCTCCATTGGCTAGATGAATGACTGCAAAGCCACCACCACCTATGTTTCCTGCTGCAGGATGCACTACAGCCAAAGCATAACCTACTGCTACAGCTGCATCTATGGCATTTCCGCCTTTGTCAAGAACTTCTTTGCCTATTTTATTGGCTAGTTCATGACTTGATAAAACAAGTCCTGTGCCCGTTCTATCTTGTATAGGCGGATTAGCTGCACCAAAACTTAGCGTGATTGAAATCGCAAATATAGCTAAATAACGCATTTTACTCCTTTTTAATGATATATAGAATTATTGTAACAAAACTAGGGGTATTGATAAATTTAAAAAATGATATATTTTTACAAAAATATTTAAAATTTTAAAATTTTGTATCAAATATTCTCATTTTATATAATTATTTTTTTATAAAATTACAAAAAGTAACTTTTAAATTTTATACCAAACTTGAGATTTTTTTGCTAAAATATTTAAAATTTATTGAAAGTGCAATATGAAATTTGAAGCTATAAATGAAAAAGAATTTTTAAATCCCTACCACCGCAAAAAGCCTATCTTAGAAACAGAACTAAACGAATTTATCAAAACTATAAAAGACTACAAAATAAATTTAGAAAACAATCTCAAAAACAACGAAGATTCCCTTGTGGCAAACGCTCTTAGCAAATTTTTTGAAAATTTATCTTTTCAATGCGAAGTCAAAAGCATACACAAAGGCAACAGCGGTATAGACTTAGCCTTAAAAAAAGATGGTCTTGCTCAAGTCATCATTGAAGCAAAACTACCTCATTCTAGAGAATTTTTTAGCCCAAGCAAACCCAACTGCAAGGCTTTGTATGAGTGCATTTTATACTATCTTCGCGAAAGAAAAGCGTTAAATTCATCGCTTAAGCACATCATCATCACGGATTTTTATAGCTTTTTTATCTTTAAGGCGGATTTGTTTGAAGAGCTTTTTAACAAAAGCAAGTATTTTAAAGAAGCTTTTGAAAATTTTGAAAGCAAAAACTCGCTTTTTAAAGGCAATACCGACGAAATTTATAAAGAATTTGAAAAGATTTTAAATGGCGATAGCACTTTAAAAGGGCTTTTTGTGGATTTAAAACCTATCTTAGAGCAAGATAAATTAAGCTTTGGTAAGCTTAAGCCTTTGTTTAAAATTTTTAGCAAAGATTGTTTGCTAAGTGAGTTTAACCCCAACGATGCAAATTCACTCAACAACGCTTTTTACAAAGAGCTTTTATATATCTTAGGGCTTTGTGAGAGCAAACAAAATTCAAAACTCATCATCGCAAAAAGTGAAGAAAGTAAAGAAGAGCAAGGCACTTTCTACACCGCTATAAATTCTAAGCTTGAAAAAGAAAATTTTGAAACCATCTTAAAACTTTTGATCTTATGGCTTAATCGCATTTTATTTTTAAAGCTTATAGAGTCAAATTTGGTGCGTTTTAATGATGATAAAAATTTGAAATTTTTAAATTTCAAAAAAATCCCTGATTTTGACAAGCTTAGCGAACTTTTCTTTGAAGTCTTAGCCAAAGAAAAAAGCACGCGAAAGAAAAGCGAATTTGCTTATCTGCCTTATCTAAATTCTTCTTTGTTTGAAAAACAAAGCATAGAAAACACACTTGAAATTTCAAGCTTAAGCAATGACTTAAAGCTTTTTTACTATAAAAACACCGTGCTAAAAGATGATAAATGCAAGGCTAAAAAAGGACAAGTGGGGCTTTTAGAATACTTGTTTGAATTTTTGGATAGTTTTGATTTTGGTAGCGATGATGAGCAAAGCGAAATTTTAAGCCAAAAAGAACTCATAAGTTCAAGTGTTTTAGGAAATGTGTTTGAAAAACTCAATGGCTACAAAGAAGGAAGTTTTTACACGCCAAGCTTTATCACTTCTTATATGTGCAAAGAAAGCATTACAAAAGTTGTACTTGATAAATTCAACGCTCAATTTGATCTTGATGCTAAAGATATAAGCGAACTAAGAAAGTCTTTAAGAAAAGAAGACAAAAAAGCACAAAAAGAGCTTTTAAACTCTATAAAAATTTGCGATCCTGCGGTGGGAAGCGGGCATTTTTTGGTTTCTGCTTTAAATGTTATGTTAAGCATTTATGATGAGCTAAATCTTTTTGATGAAGAATTTTATCTAGAAGTGCAAAACGATGAAATTCTCATCACGGGTAGAAAAGGTGAGTTTATAGAGTATAAACGCCCAAAAACACCTAAAGATAAAGCCCATCTTATCCAGCAAGAACTTTTTCATACCAAAAAAGACATCATAGAAAACAACCTTTTTGGAGTCGATATCAACCCTAACTCATGCGAGATCACCAAGCTAAGGCTTTGGATAGAGCTTTTAAAACATAGTTTTTATCAAAGCTTTGATGATGAGAATTATCACGATCTTAAAACCCTGCCAAACATCGATATAAACATAAAATGCGGAAATTCTTTGGTATCTTACTTTGAAACAGGCAAAAGCCTAAACCACTATCCTAACATCAAAGAACGCATTAACAAATACAAACGCATAGTAAAAGACTATAAAGAAGGCTTTTACACAGATAAAAGCCACATCAACCAAGAGATAAAAAATCTCAAAATTTCTTTTAAAAATTTCTGCTTTGCGGATAAATTTAAAAAAGAAATGAAAGGCTTTAACGATAAATGTGAAAAATACTCTAAAAAATACGGAAATTTCTTAGCCGTAGATGATGAAAATTTGAAATTCTTTGTTAGCGCGAATTTGACTCTTTTTGACTTTGATGAAAAAGAAGCCACAAAAGAATTTGCAAATCTTAAAAAAGAATACGACAATATCTTCAACCTAGAAAGCAATCATCCTTTTGAATGGCGTTTTGAATTCCCTGAAATTTTGGACGATGATGGAAATTTCAAAGGCTTTGATCTCATCATCGGCAATCCACCTTATATAAGACAAGAGGAGCTTAAAGAACTCAAGTCCCATTTAGCTAAAAATTATAAGGTTTATAAAGGCACGAGCGATATTTATACTTATTTTTATGAACTAGGATTTAATGTTTTAAAAGATAGGGGGGGTATTGAGCTATATCACTTCTAACAAATACACGCGTGCAGGATATGGGGAAGCTTTGCGTGAATTTTTGCTTAAAAATGTTAAGTTTTTAGAATACACTGATTTAAACGGCATAAAAGTTTTTGATAGTGCTACAGTGGATATTTCCATACTTTGTTTTGAAAAATCAAAAAGCAAAGATAATAAATTCAAATACCTTGCCCTAAGCAATGAAATTTTAAAAACTTGTGCTTATGACATTGGCTTATATAAGGACTTTGCAGAATTTTCGCAAAATTCTTTAAGCAAAGAAAGCTTCACTTTTAGCGATGAGAATACTAGTGCCTTAAAGGCTAAGATAGAACGCATAGGAACTCCGCTTAAAGAATGGTATGGGCTTAATATCAACTATGGGATAAAAACAGGCTATAATGAAGCCTTTATCATCACTACTGAAAAAAGAAATGAAATTTTAGCAAATTGCAAAGATGAAGCCGAAAAAGAACGCACCGCCAAACTCATACGCAAAATGCTACGCGGTAGAGATATAAAAAGATATAGTTACGAGTGGGCGGGACTTTGGGTGATAAATACTCACAATGGTTACAAAAATCAAAATGGAGAAAAAGTAGAAGCGATAAATATAAAGCATTATCCTAGTTTAAAAAAGCATTTTGATGAATTTTATCCACAACTAGAAAAAAGAGCTGATAAAGGCTTGACTCCTTATAATCTTAGAAATTGTGCGTATATCGAAGAATTTGAAAAAGAAAAGATAGTGTATCCGTGTATAATGGCAAAAGAACCTTGTTTTTCTTATGAAACAAGTTTCGCATTTGCAATGGCACCTGCTAATATAATAACTTCAAATTCAGATATTTTAAAATACATACTTGCATTTTTAAATTCTGATTTTATATATTTAATGTTAAGAAAATTCTATATGGGTGGTGGAATAGAAGGAGAGTTAAAAACAAATAATCTAGAAAAACTTCCTATACCAAAAATAAATTCCAAAAATGAAAAATTAGCCGATGAACTTATAAATTTAGTCGATGAAATTTTAAAAGCCAAAGAACAAGACAAAAACACAAACACCCAAGAACTAGAAAATAAAATCAATTCTTTGACTTATAAACTTTACAATCTCACCGAAGAAGAAATAAAAATCATTAAAAATAAGGAGTAGTTGGCATTATATATAAATGTTTTTTATAAATCTAAAATACAAAATGGAGGAAATATGAATAAGCAAATAGATAACAAAGCACAAGAAAATGAATCCCAAGCTACCACTATTCATTGCTTTCAAGGTGCCGAAGACTTATTAAGTAATAAAGATAATAAAGATAAGATCAAGGCAGTTCTTTTTGATTTATTTAATATCAAAAATGTAAATTTTCTTTTTGGTGCTGGAACAAGCAATGGTGCAATTCCAACTATGAAAGAGTTGCAAAAGTGTGTTGTCGAAAAATTAAACGAAGGTGAAAAAAAGATTTTTGAGAAAATTAAAGAGAGAAACTTAGAAGAAATTTTGGAAATACTCTATTCTGGAAAAACATATCTTAAAAACAATCCACAAGATAAAGATAATAAAGAATTTAACACTTTGAAAAGCTTGATTGAAAAAATTGAAGAAATTATTTTTCAAAAAATTAATATTGAAATTGGCATTAATTGTGGAAGTGATGTTCAAAAAGAAGTTTTTGAAAACTATATGAAATTTTACAAAAAGGTTACTTATCGCAATAAAGATTTAAATAGAGTAAATATTTTTACTACAAATAATGATTTATTTAATGAGTATGTTTTAGATTATCTCAATATTGATTACAACAATGGTTTTGGAGGTGGGCTTAAGCGTAGCTTCAATCCTGCAAGATTTGAATACATTTATGCAAAGAAAATGGATGAAGGGATTGAAAAATATGAGCCTCTTAATCATATGATTTATCTCTATAAATTGCACGGCTCAATAAATTGGGTAGAAACTAAAAACCATAACTCTTTTTTTGATATAGAAGAAATTTATCTTAAATCGGGAGAGCAAGAACTAAAAGAAACTTGTTTGATTTATCCAACCCCACTTAAAGAAGGCAAGAGCCTTACGTCTCCTTATACTGATCTTATCAGAGAATTTCAAAAAAAGCTATCACTTCCAAATAGTGTTCTTTTTATCATCGGATATAGTTTTAGTGATGAGCATATAAATACTATTATCTACAGGGCTCTTGCTTCTAATAACTCTCTCTCTGTGGTTGTATTTGCAGATAAAGACAAACTTGCAAGGAGGATTCCGCTTTTTAGTATCAACGACAAGAGAATTTATGTCATTTATGGAAAAGATGAGGGCAAAACGATACATTATTTTAACTATTTTGTAGATGAACTAATTCCAGAACAAAAACAAAATGAAGGGGATGAAATTTATAAAAAATTTGCAAGCATAGTGAAAAATGTGACAGGAGATAAAAATGATTGTGGGTAAAATAGTTTCTATTCAATTTAATCAATTTAGAGTAAGAATTTTTTCTAATGTTAAGGGCGGTGGGCTTAATATTAAAGGTGAAATATATTACTTTGGAAATATTGGAAGCTATTTAAAAACATCAAATGCATTGGGAGAAGATATAGTTTGTGAAGTTATTGCAATTTTTGATTCCGATAGGCAAGATGATGGACAAGATTTTAACCTTAATAGTAATAGAGAGTTGTTGTTAAAGCCCATAGGCATATACAAAGATGATAATTTTACCCTTGGCATAAGTGTTTATCCTAGTTTGTATAGCGATGTAAGTTTATTAACCAATGAAGATTTAAAAAATATACTTATACCTAAAGAATATAAAACAGAGAATCAAGGGGTTTGTTTAGGAGTTAGCAAAAGCCAAATCAATCACCCTATTTATATCCAAGAAGATAAGTTTTTTGGTATGCATTCTGCTGTATTGGGAAATTCTGGAAGTGGAAAATCCAATACAATCGCTCATCTACTTCAAGAAATTTATAAAAAAGAACACCCTGCTATTGGATCAAAAGTCATTATTTTTGATGTAAATGGAGAATATAGCCAAGCTTTTTCTAAACTCGATCACCCTGATGTAAAAGTAAAGTTATTTAAACCGAATATCAAAGAAAATGAAAATGGCGATGAATCGGATACCAAAGGAGCTAAAAATAATACTAAGCCATTTTATATGCCACATTTTTTGCTTTCTTTGGACGAGTGGTGTGCTTTTTTAATGGCTACAGATGCTACACAAAAGCCATTTTGGGATCAAGTATTGCAAGAGGCTTATAGGTTTTATAAAATACTATCTTTAAATGAAGCAGAGGAACAGAAAAAATTTATTAATTATCTAAGATATAAACTTTATTCATTTGCTAATAATATTTTGGTGCAAACAGAAACTGATACTGCAAAAATAACTACACTTCAATCTGTAATTTCTAAAGTTGGAAAAATTATAATGGATATATTTAAAAACAATAAGGAGGCAGAAAGTTTAATAAAAGATGCAAAGAGTCTTTATCAAAAATGTAGCTTGAACTATGGAGAAAAAAATAAAGAAATATCTACTACTCTTAAAGACATCAAAAAACGAATTAATTTTGATGATGTAAATAAAATATCTGAGTATAAATACAAAGATGGAGAATTTTTTGAACATGAATTTCTTAAAATAGCAGCAGAAATGATTCTTGTGGATGAAGAGACAAGAGGAATAAAAACAACAAGAGGCTATGTAGGAACGATGCTAACCCGACTTGATTATTTTATCAGTAATCCAGAATGCTCATTTATGCGTGAAATAAACCATAAAAACATTAAAGAGGTGAAACAATATCTTGATTACCTATGGGGGAAAACCCAACTGATCATCATTGATGCAAGTGAATTAGGTAAGGACACCCTAGAAACACTAACAAGTGTAATTTCAAGATTAATTTTTGAATATCGTAAAAAACAAAAAGGAGAGAACAGACAAAAAAATCCAGTGCATCTTGTTTTAGATGAAGCTCATAGATATATCAAAAAAGATCAAAAGTATTTATTAAAAGATAATGTATTTGAGCGAATCGCAAGAGAAGGTAGGAAATTTTCTCTTTATTTGTTTATTTCTTCTCAAAGACCTTCGGAACTTTCAGAAACTGTATTATCACAATGTATAAATTTTATTATACATAGAATTCAAAATGAAAATGATATGCGACATATTAACGCAGTTCTTCCATATTTTTCCGAAGATTTTGTAAGTAAAATTAAGCAATCTGTTCCAGGAGAAGCGCTTATATTTGGAGATTTTGTTCCTATGCCAATGCATGTCAAAATTCAAAAAGCTGATCCAGAGCCACATAGTAGCAATTGTAAAATTAGCCAAGAATGGTATTGCAAGTTAAAATAATTAAATGTAATATTATATTTTATATTTACATTGTCTTTCCAAAAAACCGCACGAAAAAATTCCATAGTGCCAAGCTAAGCCTTAAAGCTTAGCTTGAAATTTTATCATCAGTCTTTCAAATAGTATTCTATAGTAGAAACCACTCTTATGGTTTTTATATAAGGGGTGTTTTTATCCCTGTTGCTGATGCTAAATTGCCCTTGAGAAGCCTTTTTTATCTTGCCTAGATGGCTGTTTGAATCTTGTGCGAATTTTATCGCTGCATTTCTAGCATTGAGCGTTGCTTCTTCTATCATTTGAGGTTTTATCTCATTTAGCTTGGTGTAAAGGTATTCTATGTCATAATTATCGATTTTTGTTACTATGCCAAATTTTGCAAGACTTGAAATCTTTTCTAGTATGCTTTTTCCAAGTTTTACGTTTTGCGTATAGATGAGTAAATTCGCAGTGCCTATGTATCGGTATGTAGCTTGAGTGTCGTTGCCATAAGGATCGCTTAAACGATCTATGATGTTTGGCGAGTTGTAGCTGATCTCATCTTCTTTTATACCTTGTTTTTTTAAAAATTTAATGATATTTTCTTTATCTTGTTCTAGTTCTTCGTATAAATTTGTAAGATTGTTATTTGATCTTGTGAATTTTATAGGAAGTATCAAAGTATCTGCTTCGACTTCTTTTTGGCTTAAACCCTTTACACTTACACTTCTTTCAAGTGTTTTAAAATCACTTAAAGCCTTATTAAATCCAAAAGCTAGAATCAAACTTGCCAAAACTATGGCTAAAGCCATAAAGATATTATTTGTTTTCATTTTTTTCCTTTATTTTGATTAGAAAATATATCATATTTGCAACCAATACGCAAGCACACATTACAAAAGCAAGGATTATCGGCGTATTTGCGTTAATAGCCCCAACCACGAAGGAGATAAAACCTGCAAAACCAAATTGCACCGTTCCAAGCACCGCAGAAGCAGTTCCACTATGTTCTTTAAACCTTGCCATGGCTAAAGTCGTGGTATTGGGTGCGATGAAACCAAGCATAGCGATACTTGTAAAAATACTAAGTTCAAAAAGCAAGAAATTTGGATGAAAAAAGGCATTTACAAGTAAAATCACGGTCGATATAAACATTATCATCAAAGCTTTTGCCAAAATTTTTTCGCTTTCGTATTTTAAAACCAATCTCGCATTGATATTTGCACAGATGACAAAACCTAAAGCATTTGCCCCAAAAAGCAAAGCAAATTTTTGCTCACTCAAGCCAAAAAACTGCGTAAAAACAAAGCTTGATCCTGTGATATAAGCAAACATCGCCGCCAAAGCAAAAGAAGCACATAGTATATAAACCAAAAAGCGTTTATCGCTTAAAACAAATTTGTAGCTTTTCATCGCTTCATGATGGGAAAATTTTTTGTTTTTAAGATGAGGTGCGGATTCTTTTAAACCAAAAAGTATCATCAAAAAAAGCAAAATTCCCAAAGCAAACAAAGTCGCAAAAATACTATGCCATGAAAAATACTCTAGCAAAATTCCCCCAAAAGTTGGCGAAAGCATAGGAGCAAGAGAACTAAAAACCATCATCAAAGCAAAAATCCCTGCAGCTTCTTTGATCTCAAACAAGTCATTGACAATAGCCCTTGCGATAACCACACCTGCACAACCCCCAAGTGCTTCAAAAAATCTCAAAGCGATAAAAGCATAAATATCATCAATGATCACACAAAACAAACTAGAAATGATGAAGAAAAATATCCCCACCAAAGCTGGAATTTTACGCCCAAAAATATCACTTAAAGGCCCATATATAAGCTGTCCTAAAGCAAAAGCGATAAAAAAACTTGCAAGGCTAAGTTGGGTTAAAAAAGAGTTGGTTTGAAAACTTTGCTCCACATGAGAAAGTGCAGGCAAATACATATCTGTAGAAAGTGGTGCTATGCTTGACATCAAAGCAAGGATAATGATAAGTTTAAATTTGGCAAAGCCGTGAATTTTGGTGTGTTTTTGCATTTGTAATCCTAATTATTCTAAAAGAATGATTTTAACAAGTCAATCTTAGAATAATCTTTGTTTTTCTATGTTAAATTTAGAGAAAAATTCTAAGGAAATTTTTTATGCAAAATTTAAACCAAAATGAACAAATCAAATGCCCAAGTTGTGGAAGTTTTATCGATATCAGCACTGCTTTATATGCTCAAATTTTAGATAAAGCTAAGCAAGAAATGCTAAAACAAAAAAAAGAATTTGATGATGAGGTAAATGCTAAAAGAGCTGAATACACCAAAGCTTTAAATGATTTAAAAACTCAAAAGATAGAACAAGAAAAACTCATAAGCGAGCAAGTAAGCCAAAAGCTTCTTTTAGAAAAGCAAAAATTTGAACAAGAACTTCTCACACAAAAGCAAAATTTCCAAAAAGAATTCAGCGAGAAATTTAACAAAGAGCATGAAAATGAAATGAAAATCATGCAAGAAGAACTAGAGAAAAAAAGCAAAGAACTTAGCGAGTTTTTAAGCATAAAGGCTGAAAATGAAAGACTAAAAAGAGAGCAAAAAGAAAATGAAGAAAGACTGAAATTTCAAGCCAAAGAAGAGGCCTTTAAAGAATTTAAAGAACAAGAAAGCAAAAATTTGGAATTTGAAAGAGAAAAAATGCGTCTTGAATTTCAAAAAAGCACTCAAGAGCAAGATCTTAAATACAAAGAGCTAGAAACGAATTTTAAAAGCGTAGCCCAAAAGCTAGAAGACGCACAACGCAGGATAGAACAAGGCTCACAGCAACTCCAAGGCGAAGCAGCCGAACTACTCATAGAAGAATACATACAAAGTGAGTATTTAAGCGATGAAGTAAAAGAAGTGCCAAAGGGCGTAAATGGAGCTGATTGTCTGCATATAGTAAAGGATAATTTTGGAAATATTTGTGGAAGTATTTTGTATGAGAGCAAACGCACTAAAGAATTTAATAAAGAATGGCTGGATAAGCTTAAGCTAGACAGTATAGCCGCAAAAAGTGATATAGCGGTTTTGATCACAAAAACTATGCCAAAAGATAAAGAAAAAACGCATTTTAAAGAAGGAATTTTGATCTGTACTTTTAATGAATTTAAAGGTGTTTTAGCAGTGCTTAGAGAAAGCATTATAAATTCTTATAAACTCAAAAATGCCCTGCAAAACAAAGATGAAAAAAATCACATTTTATACGAATACTTAAATTCTAAGGAATTTAACACGCAAATCACTTTTATACTCAAAACTTATCAAAATATGAAAGAAGAGTTAGAAGCTGAAAAAAGGGCTTTGCAAAATATATGGAAAAAAAGAGAAAGAGCTATAGAAAATCTAAGTTTTAATTCCACTGCCATAGTGAGTTCTTTAAACGCGATATTTAGCGACTTACAAGGTGGAAATTTGATAGGTGAAGAAGGGATTAAAAGTCTTGAAAATTTAGCCAAAGATGAGGATTAATTTTGGGCTTAGCCCAAAATTAATCATTCTCCTGGGAAGTGATTTGGATTTTTCCAAGGTCCGTATTTTACTTTTATGTATTCTTTAGGGTCTAAATTTTGTTGCGGTGAGGCAAAATACTCAGGTTTTAATGATGGGGATTTGCTATAAGCTGTATCAAGTCCTGCACGATTTTCTGTAGTGGTTATAGGCATTCTTACAAAACCTGTATTGACATAAGCTGCTATATCTAGCGCATCTTCATCGCTTAATATAGGATTATCCGCACTCGCACCAAAAGGCATGGCTGATTTTAAAAATCTTGCTAAAAATGGTATCATAGCCATGTGTCCACCATCAGGATAGATAAGTAAAGATGGATATAAATGTCCGCTACCTTGTTCGTAATTATCATTTTTTACCCCAAGTCCTCTTTCGCCATGGCAAGCAACACAATTTTCTTCAAAGAGCTTTTTCCCACGCACAGGGTCAGCTGGGCGATTTGGAAAATTCATCTTAGCAAAAAAATCTCCTTCAAGTTTTACGCCGTCTTTGATACCATAAGCTTCTTTTAGCCATTTAAAATAAGCTAAAATTGCTTTCATTTCTTTAGAATCATTAGGAAATCTATGAGAGTCAGTTCCGCCCATTCCGCGAATTCTATCTTCAACAGAGATGATTTTCATCGTTTCTATATCAAGTCTTGGATAATTGTTTAGGACATTTAAAAATGGAATAACATATTTTTTTGTCCCTGGTAAACCATTGCCGTCATTGTCCATGTGACAGGAAATACAATTTACTTCGTTGCTTGTCTTTTTTAGCTTGCTATAGGGTCCTAGAGTGCTTTCTGTCTTGCTTAAAAGCTTTATGCCATAACGGATTAAATCCCCTTGCTTGCCTTTTGGAACATCATTGATGCTTAAATTTTTATTTGGCCATTCTTGCACAGGTCTTTTAGAAAGTTCCTTAAAATACTCTACTCCTTCCTTGTCGCTTAATTCTTCTCCTACTTTGTAATCACTCACGCTTTTAGCGCTAAGACTCAAACTAAGACATAAACCAAGCAATAAAATGTGTTTTTTCATGATTTTCCTCCTTTTTATTTGTAGTTCAAATTGATTTTAATGTATTTTTTCTTAAATATTAAGCATAATAAGAATAATTTAAATAAAATTAAATTTTAAAGTGTTACTAAAAGTAATATATTTTAAAGTATATAATTAATATTTATTAAAATTTTATGATATTAACTTTATGTTAGTTATTTAAATAGTTTATTTTTTATAGAGTTTAGATTTTCTTCTAGATTTTTGAAATTGTTTTCTAAATCTTTTTTTATATCTATAAAGAAAGGATTGCTTAAAGTAGCGATAAGATAATGATTTTCTTTAGAAAAGATATGATTTAAAGTGAACTTTTTATCTTGAAGTTTGATATAAATTTGGTCTTCGTTTTCAAAGCTAGGATTTTTGTTTGCACTTAAAATTTTGAGTAAAATTCCGCAAAAAAAGCGTTTGTTTTCGTCCAAAAACTGAATATCGTAAATTTTAAAATCCTTAAATTCAAAGCAGTTTTGACTTTTAAATTCTTTCAAATCCTTTGTAAGTCCTAGTTTTAAAAAGTCTTTTTGGCTTAAACTTTGCTTTTTAAATTTCGCCCCAAAACGACGCAAAAATAAATTTAAAGCGTCAATTTGTAATTCTTTTTGTGCGAGTTTTAGTTTTTTGGCTGTAAAACGAAAGAAAAAAATACCTACAAAAACAGCTAAAATTACTGCAATTAAGGAATCTCTTATAAAAACAAAGGCTAAAAAGCCTACAAGCAAGGCTTCGATAATGCTTAGGAATTTTAAGATCCCTAAGCGTTTAAGTATATAAAGTCTATTATTTTCTAAGCTTTTTAAATCCATTAAGATTTTGCTTTTTCCATTCTTTTTCTTTGAGTTGGATCAAGATAGCGTTTGCGAACACGCACATTTACAGGCGTAACTTCTACAAGTTCATCTTCTTCTATCCACTCTAAAGCTCTTTCAAGGCTTAATTTTCTAGGTGGTACAAGCTTGATTGCATCATCGCTTCCGCTTGCTCTTACATTGGTAAGATTCTTTCCTTTGATAGGATTAACATCTAAATCATTTGGACGAGAGTGCTCACCTATAATCATACCGGTATAAACTTTAGTTTGAGGCTCTATGAAAAGCACTCCACGCTCTTGAAGGTTAAACAAAGAATACCCTAAAGCTACGCCATTTTCCATAGAAATTAACGCTCCATTGTTACGCTTTTCAACCGCACCACTAAAAGGACGGAATTCTAAAAAACTATGATTCATCACGCCTTCGCCTTTAGTATCGGTTAAAAACTGGCTTCTAAAACCTATAAGTCCGCGTGCTGGAATTTCAAACTCAAGTCTTGTTTGTCCATCGCCTGTTGGTGCCATAGTTTTCATTTCAGCTTTTCTTTTGCCAAGTTTTTCTATTACCGCACCACTAAATTCCTCAGGTACATCGATAACTAAATGTTCAAAAGGTTCTGTTTTAACCCCATCTTCAACCTTTACGATAACTTCAGGTCTTCCCATGCAAAACTCAAAACCTTCACGACGCATATTTTCAGCTAAAATAGTGATTTGAAGTTCACCCCTACCGCTTACTTTAAATTTACCTTCGCCTGTGCTTTCGTATTTCATAGCGATATTAGTTTTCATTTCAGCTTCTAAGCGTTCAGCGATTTTATTTGAAGTTACATGTTTTCCTTCAGTTCCTGCTAATGGGCCATCATTTACAGAAAATACTATACTTAAAGTCGGCTCTTCAATGTGCAAAGGATCAAGTGGCATAGGATTGTTTGGATCTACAACGCTATCACCCACATCTAAAGCTTCAAAACCTGCTATAGCTACGATATCTCCACTTCCTGCTTCTTCAATATCCATTTTTTCTAAGCCCATAAAGCCAATGAGTTTTGAAATTCTACCATTTACTTTGGTGCCATCAGCTTTTGCAAGCATTACGCTTTGGTTTTTCTTCACAACCCCATTGAAAATTCTAGCAATGCCTATTTTACCTACAAAATTATCATACCCTAAAGTGAAAACTTGAAGTTGTAAAGGATTGTCATTTGTGCCACTTGGTGCTGGAACGCGTTCAAGTATGGTTTTAAAAAGTGGCTCCATATTATCACTTTCATCGTTTAGATCAAGCTTAGCATAACCATTTTTTGCTGCAGCATAAACTATGGCAAAGTCAAGTTGCTCATCGTTTGCATCTAGGGCTACAAAAAGATCAAAAATTTCATTGATCACTCTTTCAGGATCAGCAGCTGGTTTGTCGATTTTGTTGATTACAACTATAGGTTTAAGCCCTAAAGATAAAGCTTTTTTAACCACGAATTTAGTTTGTGGCATAACGCCTTCTTGAGCATCCACCAAAAGCAAAACTCCATCAATCATTTTTAAAACGCGTTCTACTTCTCCGCCAAAATCAGCATGCCCTGGAGTATCTATGATGTTGATTTTTGTACCTTTGTAATTGATCGCTGTGTTTTTTGAAAGTATGGTAATGCCACGTTCTTTTTCTATATCGTTGCTATCCATAACGCGTTCTGAAATTTGTTCTCTTTCGCTAAAGGTGCCTGATTGTTTTAATAATTCATCTACCATAGTGGTTTTACCATGGTCAACGTGAGCTATAACTGCTATATTTCTAATGTTTTCCAAATTTTCTTCTCCAAAGCTAAATTTTTAAAAGCTTAGATTATACAAAAATTTAACTTAAACTACAAAGTATCAAAACTTGGAACACTTCTTGCTTCAAAAACTTATGAAATTAAAATTTTAAAAAGGAAGTTAAAATGTCAAAACCATTAAATGAAGAGATTTTTGTTGAATTTAAAAGTGATTTAGCTGAGAGAAAAAATGAAGTTTTGCTTCAAGTTTTAGAACTTTTAGAAACTTTTAGATCAGATAAAAACGAAAAAATGGCAAGAATTTCAAGCGAGCTTACAGAAATTTTAGAAAATGAAGAAAATTTAGAGAAAATTTTAAATGCTAAAAATTTAGAAGAGCTTTTAAATATCTTAACTGCTTTAAATGAAGATAAGATGATTAAAGTATATGAAGATTCTTATTTGAAAGAAAAATTTCCTAATGTAATGGTAGATAAATTTTTAAAATAATTTTTTTTGAAGGAAAAGTGATGTCAAATTTAGCTCCGCAAAATGATGTTTTAAATCTTACGCCGAGTAAAACTTCTACTACTAGCAGTTCTTTTAGTAAAACCAGTAAAAATAAAGAACATGAAAGTAGCGATAGCAAAAATTCAACTAAAGATGATACGGAGAGTTTTTTAAATTCTTTGCTTAATTCTATCGATGAAACCAATGAATTTTTACCTGATCATATGAAGATCAGCCAAAAAGAAGTTGTTAATGAAGCGATGAATAGACTTCAAAAAGGAGCTTTTGATGAGAGTGATAAGATAAGCATTTTCGAATCTGCTTCTTTTATGCAAATTCTTTCTTTGTTGGATAAGCTAAAAACAGATACAGCAGATGTTAAACTGGCAAATCTTTCTACTCAACTTTCAAGTCTTATCAAAACAGAGGCTAATTTTAATGCTTTAAAAGGCGCATCAAATCTTAGTGAGCTTTTGGATATAGCTAAAGATCTGGGCTTAAATGTAAAAAATATTAAAGTAGATCGTCTTCTTGATCTTAAAGCAACTTTTCCAAATTTAGATAAGGCTGATTTTTTTAAAGGTGCTGTGGATAATGTTTTTAAAGAAATCATCAATAATAAAATTTCCAATATGAGTAAAAATTTAAATCACAATTTACAAAATACAACTCATACTACAAGCACTCATTCTACGCAAAAAGCAAATTCTAAAGATAGCGGTTCTTTGCTTTCTCAAACTTTAAAAAATTTAGATTCCATGCTTTCATCCAAAGAAAGCAAACACGAAAAAAATGATAAAGTTAAATCAAAAATAGAAGAAGATACCACAGATGTTAAAAATACTTTAAAAAATATCAAAAATGATGAGTTTGCAAAAAATTTAACAGAAGAGTTAAATATAAAAGATAAAAAAAACCAAGATAATTTAAATAAAGATAACACAAAAGATGCAAAAAATAATGAGCAAATAAAAAAAGATGAAAAAGAATTAAACAACCTAAATAAAGAAAGCAAAGACTTAAACAAAGATTTTAATAAAGAGTTAAATAAAAATCAAGAAAAAAACAATTTAAATCAAGAGAATATACAAGATCAAAATAAAAATTTAAAGAGCAATAATCAAAATTTAAATCTTGATAAAAATTCAAATCAAGAAATTGTCAAAGATGCTCAGAATTTAGTTTCAAATTTAACACAAAAAGATTTTAGTTTAAATAAAGAGCCTAAAAACAACAACAAAGAAAATAAAGATATAAAACAGAATTTCTTTGATCAAAAATTAAATTTTGAAAATTTAAATAAAACTCAAGCAGTTCAAAACAAAGAGAATAATGCTAATTTTAACAACAATACCAATAAAGAAACTTTTACTCAAGAGCAAACAAAAACGCACAGTGAAAATGTAGATAAAAATAATTTAGATGACTTAAATTCTTTAGTCAAAGATTTAAGTAAAGTAACACAAAACAATGCTCGCAATATCACGCCTAAAGAGACTTTGCAGTATTTTTCACAAGATTTAAAAGAGGCTGTAGATCAATATAAAGCACCTATCACTAAGCTCAGTATCACTCTAAATCCTAATAATCTTGGAGAAGTGGAAGTAACTTTGATACAAAGAGGTAATAACCTTCATATCAATTTCAACTCCAATACCAATGCAATGAATTTGTTTATCCAAAATCAAGTCGAGTTTAAAAATTCTCTTGTAAATATGGGATTTACTGGACTTGAAATGAATTTTAGTGATCAAGGTAAAAGAGAGCAAAATCAAAATCAAGGAAAAAATCGTAGTGGATATGGTTTTAAAGATGCTTTAGATGGAAAAAATGAAAGTGAAAAAGTCAATCTAGAGCTTGTTTTAGCGAAGTATTTCTAAGTTGGAACACTTATTGCTTTTAATTAAAAAAGACTGAATGTAAAAAAAGGATTTTATCATGGCGACAACAAATTGGAATAGCAATCTTAACTGGACAAATACTGCTAATACTAACCAAACAAGCAACAAGGATACGAAAGTGGATAATTCATCTAGTAGCAATAGCTCCGGTGTGGTTAGTAATCCAAATGCTACTTTAGACAAAGATGCGTTTTTAAAACTTCTTTTGATAGAGCTTCAACATCAAGATCCAACAGATCCTATGGATAGTGATAAAATGCTTACACAAACCTCACAGCTTAGTGCACTTGAAATGCAACAAAATACCAATACAACTATGCAAAAAATGGTTGAAACTATGGAAAAACTTTCCAATTCTTTTAGCACGAGCATGAGTACTGCAGCAGTGGGAGCTATAGGAAAAATGGCTACGGTAAATGAAAACAAAGTCAAATTAACAGGCGCAGATGAGGTTATTGCACTAAAAATGTATTTGCCTGAAGATTCGGATGATAAAGGAATCACCTTAGAGGTTTATGATAAAAATAATAAGTTGGTATTTAGTGAAAAAAGTAATGAGGGAAAAGAAGTATCAAAAGGTTTATTTACATTAGAGTGGCCTGGTAGAAATAATGATGGTGTTTATGCTGGGGATGGAGAGTATAGTGTTAAAGTGGTTTATAATAATAAAAACGGGGAAAAGATCACTGCAAATTATGGAACTTATCCTATAGAGGGTATTAAATTTGTTGATGGGATTGCTTATGCAAAAATGGGTGGTCAATATGTAAGTTTTGATGATATTGGTGAAATTAGTGATTATAAACTTGGTTCATCTTCAACTTCCGTTGGAGATAGTTCAGGTGGAGACTCAAGTGATGGAGATTCTTCTAATTCTGGATCTACAGAAGAAGGCGACAAAGAGGAAAAGGCATAAGCCATGATGAATTCATTTTATAATGGAATTTCTGGAGTTAAAACAAATAGTTTTGGTATTGATATTTATGCAAATAATATAGCTAATGTTAATACTACAGGTTTTAAGTATTCTGATGCTCAATTTAAAGATATTTTTTATAGCACCATAACCACTCAATCAACTAATCCTGCTCAAGGTGGATATGGCTCAGGATCAGCTTCTTCTAATGTGGTTTTTGAGCAAGGTTCTCTTGTGGCAAGCGATAGCGAATTTGATGTGGCTTTACAAGGAAAAGGATTTTTTGGGGTTTTGGGAGCGGATGGTAATGCTTACTATACTAGAAATGGATCGTTTAAAAGAGATGCAAATGGATATTTGGTAGATTCTTATGGAAATTTTGTTTTAGGAACAATGAACCCTGCTTTTACCGGTATCAACTATAGCGATAGGGTTGCGGGGCTTATGGGGGATTATCTTAACACAGGAACTCCGGTAAATAATGGTTTTACCGTAAATTCAAATAATTCTTTCGGTATAGGCACAACTGCTTCTCAAGGGGCTATTAAAGTACCTGTGAATATGTATTTACCTCCTCAAGTAACTCAAAATGTAAAATGGAGTGGAAGTTTAAATACTAACACAACAACAGAAGTGGTCAAAGTAGATCTTGATCTTGGTAAATTTAACATTACAAAAACCGAAGATGGAAAATATGTAGTTAGCGGTAGTGTTAGCAAAGAAGATGTGTTTAGTGCTAAAGTGGGTGATAGGATCATTTTAAATTTCACTGACGATAATGGCGTAAAAAAAAGCTTTGAAGCAACTTTAGATGAAAATCTTAATTTTAAAAGCAATGAGCTTGATTTAAAGGGTTTGGATGAAAATAGCATCAAGCTTGATACAGCTCAAATTTCAACAGAACAACAAAAAGCCAATAAAGATATTTTAGAATCCCCTATTTATAATGCAGATGGAAGTAAAAGTACTTTAAGGGTTACGCTTGAAAGGGTTTTGCCGCAAGAAGGCGATAATATACAATATAAAGCCATTGCCCAAATTTATGATTCTAATGGCAATGCCGTAGGCAATCCAACTGAAGGAAATATGGTTTTTGATAAAAATGGTGCTTTGCTTCAAAACAATATTACAAGCATTGCAAACCCAAATGGCGGAACAATTAATATTGATTTAGGCTCTCCTTATGATGCTAATAAACCTGGTTCGGGTTATAGTGGGATTTATATTAAAGAAGGCGTTGAAAAAAATGTAGTTACACAGCAAGATGGTGTAGCCGAAGGATTTTTTAAACAATATGATATATCTGATGATGGAAGTATTGTAGCACAATTTAGCAATGGTAAAAATGCTATAGTTGGAAAGCTTGCTTTATATAATTTTATCAATGAGCAAGGATTGGCTGCTATGGGCGATAATATCTTTGCTGCAACAGCTAATAGTGGTGAAGCAAGTTTTATTATGAAAAATGGACAGATTGTTAATACAGCCAAATTTAAAGGCGGATTCTTAGAACAATCTAATGTTGATTTAAGCGT
The DNA here is from genome assembly GCF_001763175.1 of Campylobacter sp. BCW_4332. Taxonomy (NCBI): domain Bacteria; kingdom Pseudomonadati; phylum Campylobacterota; class Epsilonproteobacteria; order Campylobacterales; family Campylobacteraceae; genus Campylobacter; species Campylobacter sp. BCW_4332. The sequence goes on from NZ_MJYF01000050.1 coordinate 28,682, forward strand.
AGAGCTTTCAAATCTTATAGTAACTCAAAAAGCCTTTGATGCAAGCTCAAAAAGCATTACCACAAGCGATCAAATGATACAAAAGGCTATTAATATGAAAAGATAATTTTTAGGAATTATCTTTTTCTAGTTTTTCAAAAATAATTTTAATTTCTTCTATATCGCTTTCGCTATAATCATGACTTGATTTAATATAGCTTGCTTGTTGCCCTTTTTCAAGGTATAAAACCTTTTCATAGTCTTTTAAATTTATTTGATGCTTTAGTTCAAGCTCGGTGTTTGTTTTAGGATAAAATTTTAAAAAATTATCCTCTCCAATATTTTCGGCTTTTATGTATATTTTTACATTATAAACCATTTCATCTAAAAAATTTAGCTTTGCGTCAATATGATATTTTAATTTTATAAGTTTTTTATACAAGACACTAAGATGATTATATTTTTTTATGATATCACGATAAAGATTTGAAAATTTCATATCTATAGCATTAAGTTTTTCAGTTTTTTGAAGTTTGATAATCTTGATTTGATTTTTGATTAGATAATCATAGTAATTTTGCATTTGACTTATGATATTATCAAGTTTACTCTTTGTTTTAAGGCTTAAATTTGTAAGATTTTCAGTTTCTGAGTTTGATTTATTGTTAATAAAATCTAGTGGAGAAATTACAATATTATTTTTAAATTTTATATTATTTGTTATGATTAGATTTTTTTTGGGATATAAGATATTATCTGCTAATAAATTGCAAATATAAATATTTTCTGCTTCTATTTTTCCACCCATGCAGTTTTCAACAAATACATTTTTGGCTATAACTATCCCGTTTTCTAAATTTTTTATATACACAGTATCAGCTTGCAAAGTTCCTTTGTGTGTTGTAATAAAAATATCTTGTGCAAAAATTTCGCTTTTTCCATGAGTTAGGCCTTTGATGCTGATATTTCTTCCATAAAGTTTTGTCGCTCCAATGCTTCCATTTACTTTTATGTCTGAAGCTTGAACATTTACAATGCCTGATTTAACAGCATCATCATTTATATCAAAATTAGTGATTTCTAAGTTTATATTTTCATCAGTATTTGTTTTGATTGAACCGGTTGTTTTAAGTCCTACTTGTGATAATTTTAAATTATTTGTAACGCTATATCCTGATCGGTCTTTATTTAAAAATCCATAATTTGCACTAAAATATTTAATTCTATCTTCTAGTTCTTCTGTATAAATGCTTTCATCTTTTATGATAAAAGGATTATCAAAAAAAGCTATTGGATTTAAATGAAGGATTTCTCCTCTTAAATTTCTACCTTCTTTTCCAAGAATTCTATAAATGTATTCAAAAAGTAGCTCATTTTTTTCAATAGGTTTGCAGTAGCTTCCTTCATCATAGCTAATATTTTCGTCAAAACATTCTTCGTTAACATCTCTATGATAAATAATTTCATCACTTTTATGTTCAATCTTATCTACACCTTTGGCAATTTCAAGCTCTATTTCTTTAATAGATGGACTTTTTTGTATTGATAAGATAAAATCATCAATCTTGTCAAATAAATTTTTATCAAGTCTTAAGATTAAAAATTTTTGTTTGATCATTACTTTATAAATATTTTGTAAAATATCAAATTTTAAATTTGGATAGTATTTAAAATTATCCAAAAAATTAATATTGACCTTAAGATAAGTTAAACTAGGATTAGATTTAAGCTTAACCACGAAACAGTTTTTTTGTGTTTTTGGATAAATTTCTATAAGAAATTTTTGCACCATGGTATTGTAATTTTTTACAAAAAAATCATCCGCATAAAATAAGTCAAAATCCTTTCTTTCATAAGTTTTTGTTTTTACTGGTTTTATATTAGAACACAGAAGTTTAAAATCTATAATTCTAAAATCAAGAATTTGATCTGTGCTGGCTTGTTCATATTTTAAACTTTCAAAAGGATTGAAAGTTTCTAAAGTTTTTATTTCATAGCTCATCATTACACTCCTATGTTTTCGAGGATATGATTTAACATTTCATAATTTTGATTTAAATCAATATGATCTAAATGCACTAAAATTTGTCCACATTTTTCACATTTTAAAGTATTTTCTTTGCTAACAAGTTCTTCGTGTATGGTTTGTGGAACTGCATGAGTACGCAAATAACAGTTGCAAATATAATCATAGGTTTTTTCAGTCTTTAAATCTTGCCTAATCGATTTTAATTTTATGTATTGCTCTAGATTATAATGAATCTCTTGAAGATGTAGAGCTTTTTTTGTGAAGTTAGCTATCCATAAATCTTCAATAGCAAAATGATCTAAAATCCAATCTTTGGTCAATGTTGAAAGTTCAAATGACATTTTAACAATATCATTTGAGTGTTCTAAAAGTTCTTTAGTCTTTTTTAATAATATTTGATGAGATTTTCTATGTTCTTCAATTAAAGGAAAATCAATGCTTTCCATAAATTTTTCTTCATCTTTGAAATGAATTTTTACATATTGGAATAACTTTGTAAGAATTTGTTTTAAATCATTTTTGTGTTGCACATCATTATCTTGAATTTTTAAAGCTAAATCGTTTGCAATTTCAGCAATTTCAAAAATTAGTTCGTGTTGTTTATCTAATTGTATGTTTTTAATGCTAAAATCTTTACTCCATTTGATTTCCATGATTTTTCCTTAAAAATTTATATAATATATCTATATAATCGTATTTCCTTGAAAAAAACAATAATTTTGCAAATTAAATTTAAAAATTTATATAAAATATAACCAATTTGTTACATATTTATACATTTTTATATTTAGTTTTTATAGCTCAACACTTTTTAAGTATATTATGATATAATTTCTTTGCCTTTTCTTAGACCTGTGCAATGCTATTTTTAAGCACCGCTTCAGGGTGGGAACACAGCAGAGCACTTGATTTTAGTGTGTGCCGCAGTTATCTGGGGAAGGGTTTTCTTCATTTAAAATTCCCTATTTATTTTTCAATTAGACTAGCTTCTTTATAAAGTAAAAATTATGTATATTTGTAACAATAAATTAAAAATTTATTTAAAAATTATAATTTTAAGATTTATTAAAATATTAGTTAACTAGAATTTAAGCATTGCAAATTACATTACCAATATCAAAGGATAAACAATGGATAGAAAGAAAATTCCCTTGTTGGTGCTGTGTATTTTAATTGCAGCTGTGTTTTGGCTTATACCTACTCCTGTAGGTTTGGAAGATAATTCTTGGCATTTTCTTGGGCTTTTTATTGCTGTGATTATGGCAGTGATTTTACAAGTAATGCCTTTGGGGGCTGTTTGTATGGTAGCTATTGCCATAGTAGCTCTTAGCGGCATTACCACTACCCAAAGTTCTGTGCGTGCTACACATATAAAAACTCTTGAGGGAATTGTTTTAAGAGATAATTCTAATATCTATAAAACAACTATGGATGAGGCAGTTGAAGCCACTATTTTGCAGGCTTTAATCAATGCTAATATAAGTAGAAATTTAAAAGCAAAAGTTAATGAAATTTTAAAATCAAGCACAGATATAAATTACCAGATTGAAAATCTAAGTAAAATTTACACCAAGGCTACTTCAAAAACTTCTACGCAACAACTTATTGATGAGACTAAAATTTCAGCTTTAAATACTTTAGCACTTGATTTTTTATCTCAAAAGAGTATAGATGAAAAGGTAAATACTGCTATATCAAATTTAAAATCTAAAACAGGTATAAAAGATGCTTTAAGTGGTTTTTCAAATTCTCTTATTTGGCTTATAGTGATTTCTATTATTGTGGCTCGTGGAGTTATTAAAACAGGACTTGGAGAGCGTTTGGCTTATCATTTTATCAGTATTTTTGGTAAAAAAACCTTAGGTATTGCTTATTCTATAGCTTTTTGTGAAACCATTTTAGCTCCAGTTACTCCTTCAAATACTGCAAGAGCAGGGGCTATCATAAATCCTATAGTTCAAGCTATTGCAAGAAGTTTTAAATCCACTCCTGAAGATGGAACGCAAAATAAAATAGGCACTTATCTTTCTTTGGTAAATTATCAAGCTAATCCTATTTCATCAGCTATGTTTATTACAGCTACAGCTCCAAATCCTTTGGTGGTTGATCTTATAGCACAAGCTACAAATTTAGAAGTGCATTTAACTTGGGGGCAATGGGCTTTAGGAATGTTTTTACCTGGTATAGCTGCTATGCTTTTGATGCCTTTGGTGCTTTATTTTCTCTCTCCACCAGAAATTAAATCCACGCCTAATGCTTCCACTTTTGCTAAAGATAAATTGAAAGAACTTGGAAAAATGAAAAATAGTGAAAAAATCATGCTCAGTGTTTTTGTCTTGCTTTTGCTTTTATGGGCTGGGACTTTTGGTTTGCTTTTTGGAATTTCTCTTGATGCGACTAGCGTGGCTTTGCTTGGGTTGTCTTTGGTGTTGATTAGTGGAGTTTTAACTTTTGGGGAAGTTTTGGCTGAAAAAGCTGCTTGGAATACTTTAGTATGGTTTTCAGCTCTTGTAATGATGGCAACTTTGCTTGGCAAACTTGGTGTTACTCAGTTTTTAGCTGAAGCTTTAGGTGAATTTGCTTCTGCTATGGGACTTGGGGAAATTTCTATTATGATATTTTTAAGCCTTGCTTTTTTATATACGCACTATTTCTTTGCTTCTACTACAGCTCATATATCAGCAATGTTTTTTGTTTTTTATAGCGCAGGGCTTGCCTTAGGAACACCACCACTTCTTTATGCTTTTATTATGATAGCTTCAGGTAATGTTATGATGGCATTAACTCACTATGCAACAGGAACAGCTCCTGTTATTTTTGGAACAGGCTATGTAACTCTTAAAAAATGGTGGAGTATAGGTTTTGTGATTTCCATAGTTGATATAGTAGTGAGATGATAGCTGTTGGACTTATTTGGTGGAAAATTTTAGGATTTTATTAATAATTTCTAGGAATTAATTCCTAGAAATTATTCTATAAAACCGCTTGCTATGACTTTATCATGATCATAAAAGACTGCCATTTGTCCGCTAGCAAGTCCATAAACAGGATTTTTTAGAGTGATTTTTGCACTTTTATCTTCATAAATTTCTACCTTGCAAGGTGTAGATTTTGAGCGATAGCGGATTTTTACTTCGCAATCAAGCTCTTTAGCGTCTATAAAAAGATTGATATTTTTTAGCTTAAATTCACTGATTTTAAGTTCTTCTTTGGTTCCTACGATGATTTGATTTTGCTTAGGATTGATTTTTAAAACAAAATGTGGCTCATGTGCCCCACGCACTTCAAAGCCTCTTCTTTTGCCTATGGTATAGTGCATATAGCCCTCATGTTTGCCTACTACTTTTCCGCTACTATCTAATACTTCTCCAGGAATTTTTGTATCCATAAACTGATCTAAAACTTGCACATAAGTATCTTCAACAAAGCAAATTTCAGAACTTTCCTTTTGAGTGGCAAAAGATTTTAAAACCTCTATAGTGGAAGCAAATTTTTTCACATCTTCTTTTTTCATTTCGCCTAGCGGAAAAATAAGATATTTTAAAGCTTCTTTATCTGCACTAGCTAAAAAATAGCTTTGATCCTTGCTTTCATCTACTGCGGTTTTTATTAAGTTGTTTTCAAGTCTTGCATAATGCCCTGTGGCAAGTTTTTCACAACCTAAACTTTTAGCAAATTCTAAAAGTTTTCCAAGTTTGATAAAACGGTTGCATAAAGCGCAAGGATTTGGTGTTTTACCCTCTTTATAAGTATCTACAAAAGGCATATAAACTTTGTTTTTAAAATCTTCTTGTAAGTCTAAAATATGATAAGGAATTTGCAAAAAGTTTGCAACTTTTTCTACTTTTTTGATATTTTCTTCGTGGTAATTTGGCTTGCCATGAAGCTTCATATAACAACCTATAACTTCATGACCTAAATTTTTAAGTTTATAAGCAGTGACTGTACTATCAACTCCACCGCTCATAGCGACTAGAATTTTCATTAAATTTCCTTTAAAGTATTAATTATAAAATCCAAGTCGTCAGTGATTTTATACTTTAACTCATCTCCTTTAGAAATCACTTCAAGTTTGAGTAAAGAATTTCTGACGAACTCATCAAAACCTCGCCAAAATTCACTCCCAAACAAAATAATAGGAACATCTTTTTTAAATTCTAATTGTTTTAATGTAAGAATTTCACACAATTCATCAAGTGTTCCAAAGCCGCCTGGGAAGATCACAAAAGCTAGACTCTTTTTAATAAGAGCCATTTTGCGTATGGCTAAGCTCTCAAAAGTAATATTATATTCTACAAAATCATTAAGTTTTTGCTCGTGAGGTAAAAATATATTAAACCCTACAGAACTCATTGAATTTGTATTATTTTTTTGTGAAAAAGCACCTTCGTTGGCTGCACGCATAATACCACCACCTCCACCACTTATCACACAAAAACCATTTTGAACACATTTTTGTGCCAAAATTTTAGCCTGCTGATAATAAAAATTATCTTCTTTAAGTCTTGCTGAACCAAAAAAAGTTACGGCATTTTTTAGGTTTGGTATGTTAGCAAATTTTTCTAAATCTTGGCTTATTTTTTCATTCATTTTTCAACCTTTAGTTAAAATAAATTCCATTCTAGCTAAAAATTTATAATAAGTTCTTTATTATATAAGTTTTAATAGGTTTATTTTATTAAGATTAGGAATTTAAAGACTTTTAAATCTTTAAGCCTTAATATCTATACTTTTTGGTGTAGAATTTAAAGAAAGGATTTTATTAAATTCTCCTGTATCATCATCACTAAATTTCATACTAAAAAGAAGTTCTAATTCTTTACTAGTACTAAATTTATCTTCTAATAGTTTTTTTACAAGTTCGTTTCTTATATTATCATCTTTGTAAGTTTCTTTGTTTTTACTTTCTGCTTGTATAGGTTTAAAAGGCTTTTCTTTGCCTTCTTCTGAAGTTTCTTTGTTATTTGTATTTTTTAAAGGATTGCTATAATCTACACCTTTTGCCTTTTCTGCTTCTTCTAGTGATTTTACAAACTCATCGTGTCTTTGTTTAAAATCAAGATATTTGGTTTTAAATTCTTCTAGGCTCATATTAGAATTAATAAGCTTATTGTATTCATCTCCTAAATTCTTAATAGTTTTTATTAGTTTATCATCTCCTAAATTTTTAGCTCTATTTATATAATTCCATATTGATAAACTATCTCCCATGGGATTGCCCCAGCCATCTTGCTCGTAGGAATATTTTAAAGGATTTTTATTCATAAAGGACAAAAATTCTTTTATTTCATCGTTGTCCGTATCGCTATTAAGTCCAGCTAATTTACCCAGTAAGGTTGTTTGTCCTTTAATTGTGCTAAGATTATTTATAAAAAACGCAATTAAAGCACCACCTTTAGATATTTTGTTATCATGTATTTGATATTTATTAGAACCCAAATCTGCTATATTTTCATCAGTAAGCTTCCAAATGAAAGCATTATCGCTTTGTAATTCTTGCCAATAATTTACCCCATCTTTTTGGGATAGATTTTTTAAATCCTGTTCTTGAAAGCTTTCTCCTAATCCCTTATCTTTAACAAAAGAAGAAAAAGAGTTATAAGCATTTCCTATTGTTTTAGCAATATCTATTTGAGAGTAAAAAGGTTGTCTTTTAATAAAGTTATTTACAAAATTATTTAAACCATCTGCATAAATCTTATAATCTTTTGGCAAGCCTGCTGCTTCGTTGAAATCACTTGTAAAAAAGCCCTCTTTATCTACGCCATAGCCTAAGATTTTATCTACTGCTTGTGATTTATCACTTACAAGGTTATTATTTGCTATGGCATTAGATGATTTTGTATTTGAGGTATTATTTGTGTAATTGTAGTTTGAATAAGAATTTATACCATTAATCATTTTTGCCTTCCTGTAAGTAAAGTTTTATTTATAAGATAAATCGGCAAAAATGATTTTTTCATAAGTTTTTTATCTTCTAGCTCTAGCGGTCCAGCCACCAAGTTGACTTTCCATATATTCTTTATACTTATTAGCCATTTCTTTAATAATCATATTGTTATTTAACATTGAGCTAGAATTAAATTTATACATTTGATAAGTATTTGGATTATAAGCACCTGCCCCATAAGTGAAAAGCACATAAGGTTGTCCTAAGTCAGAAACTTTTACTTGTCTTTTAACAATGTAAGTAGGAAGCAAAGAGAGCGAGTTTTGTGTTACTTGCAAAAATGTTATTAATCTATTTTTACTAGGATTTGACCAAGATGTTTGATCTATGCCACAAAGTCCTTGTGGTGCATTAGTATTCCCTTTAAGATAATTTGCTATATATTGTAATTCTCCTTGCTCATATTTTGCTATTGCATACATTTCTGTTATATTTATGATAGGAACAACGCTATACCCACCCTTAACTTGTTTCATCTCATCTAAATTAAGAGCTTTAACCCCTTGAGAATTATCACTTAAAGCACCATTACTAACTTTAGCTAAAAAATCCCCAGCAAAAGCAGAACTTGCCAACAAAGAACCTAAAATCAATGAACTTGCTAATTTTTTAAACATAATTTCCCTTATTTAATTATTTTTACTCTTTATTTGAATAATATCGCAAATTATATATTAAAATCAATTTTTTTTATTTGGAACATTCATTGCTTTTAAAAAAATTTGAAAATATTTAGAAAGGCAACAATGAAAAAGATTTGTTTAAGTATTTATGGTTTTAGTTAATTGTGTTTTTGCTAGCGATGAACTAAATATAGACAGTTTATTTAAAAAGCAAATAGGCTTAAGAAGCATTACAAGCTTTTCTTTACTTAGCACAGGAAACGCAAACTCGTATTCTCTTTATCCTAATATAACAATAGGCGGAGATCCTACAATTTGGAATGATACAAAGCAAGTGTTTTTAACTCAAACTTTCATTTATACCCTAACACCTAAGTTTGACATACTTATTTCAGGGGGCGGAAGTTATGCAAGACAAGAATATACAAACTTTTTTACAAATGAGTATTCTAGTAAAAACAGAATAGGTTTTGATAGTTTATGGCTAGGTTTTATTTATACAGGCGATAGCATTGCAGATTTAATTCCACAAATTACCTTTCAAACTGCAGTCGTTCAAAGAGAAAAAGCAATCAATCAAACCAAAAACTTTTATCTGAAATCACAAAGCTTACAAGCTAGTTTAAGGGGATATAGCGATCCTGTAGTTTATAGTATTTATACAGGATTTGGTTATAATCAATCAAGAAAATTTAAAACCCTTAAAATAGAGTATGGAAATAGTATTTATGTGGGCGGGGATTTATCTATTATTCTAAGTCCTAAAATTACTTTAGATTTAGGAGCAGAGCAAAGATTTCAAATGAAACAAAAAATCAATGGCTATCAAAATTCTGAAGTGCGTTCTATTCCAACTTTAAGTTTAGGTTCTACTTATAGCATTAATTTAGATACCGCAGTTTCTGTTAATGCTAGTTTTGGAGGAAGCTCTGCTTCTCCTGATAGCATATTTGGGATAAGCTTATGGAAAAAATTCTAAAAATTTTATTATTTTTACCCATTCTTGCTTTGAGTGCAAAAGCCGAATGGGTGGTTAAGTCTTGTCAAGAAATTAAAAACGAAAGAGTAATAAGACAAACTTATGAGCAATCTTGTGGGGCTTCATCTTTAGCAACTTTACTTAATATACTTGATGATCAAAAAAAGTTTGATGAACTTGAACTTTTAAAGATTATGAGCGGACAAGAACTTTATACGGATATGGCAAGCTTTGCAGATTTAAGCGATGCAGTTAAAAAACTGGGCTTTCAAAGCAATTCATATCAAATCAATAGAGAAAACTTGGATAAACTTGTAAATATTCCAATGCTTGTAAAAATTGAAGATGATCCACGCTTTCCACATTTTGTTATAATTATCAATCATAAAGGTAATTATTTACAAGTGCTTGATCCAAGTCATGGAGAATATATAAGTTCTAAAAGTCAATTTTTTAGTATTTGGGATAGATATAATAAAGGTGGTTATGCTTTAATTGTTGCTCCTAAAAAAGAGCTAAAACCTTTTAAATTAAATACTCCAAAATCTTTACATTTTGATTTCAGCCCTTTTAGTTTGTTTTAGTTTTAATTCGTTTATATTTATTATTCTTAATTTGTAGGCTAAAACTTTTTATCTTAGTTGTTCTAATCTTTCTTTTTTAGAACCAATTTCTGTAATTTGAACGCCGAAGTTACCATCGACAATTACTACCTCGCCATAAGCAATTCTTTTATCTCCGATTAAAATTTCAAGCGGATCGTTTGCAAGTTGATTAAGCTCCACAACTGAACCTATATCCATAGTTAAAACATCTTTTAAAAGCATTTTTTTATTGCCTATACGCACACGCACAGGCAAACGAACATCCATGATAAGATTGATATTTTTAAGTTCTTCGCTAAGCATTATCGCTTTTTCTTCAGCGTTGTGATTAGAATCAGTGCTTGTATTTCCTGTTTCAGCAGGTTTCCCGCTTAGGATGTTATGGAGTGTTTGATCCATGGCTAAAGAAACTTGTTCTTCTAAATCGCCTATTTTTACATCATATAAAAATAATTTTTTAAAATCTTTAAAATCTACGCTTTCAGGCACAAATTCACAAGATTCTATACTAAAATCCATTTTTGGAATGTCTTTTTGGGCTCCTAAGGTTGTAGAAAATGCTGAAATGATGTTTTGGATAGCTTCTTTAGCTGCATCCATTTCATCAGGACCTAGTTTATCGTTTTTGGTGATCTCTTCTTCACCCATCATCCATTCACCAATAGCACTCATTAAAATAGCACCGGCTAAAATTCCTATTTTTCCACCATTTGCTATATCAAATATAGCATACACTAAAGGTGCTTTTAAAGTATCACTTGCATTGACATCAAATTCTTTATATTCGCTAAATTCAGCACTTTTTCCTGTTAAACCTTCAATGGTGCTGATGCATTCATTTGTAAACATTTTTAAAAAATCATTGATCATATTTCTTCATCCTCCTCTTCAGGCTCATCATAAACACTAGCTTTAGCTTTACGTTCTTCTTCGTATTTTTCCAAAATTTCTTTGATTTCATCTTTATCTGTGCGTATGAGTTCTAAAATTTTAATAGATTTTCTAAAACGATGCAATCCAATTTGTGCTAAGAAAACATCTTTTTTATCGATGCTTACTATAGCTTTATCATCTGCTTCTCTATCAAGCCTTAAAATATCGCCTTGTTTAAGTTCTAAAAATTCATGAACATTAATTAAGGTTTTTCCTAAAATTGCCTCATATACCACTTCAGCACGACCGATTAAAGTTTTAAGTTCTTTGTTACGTGATTTTTTGGCTGAGGTTTCACCCATCATAATATCGCGGTTTGCTAAACGGCTTAATATACTTTCTAAATGTACTACAGGATAGCAGATATTTACCATACCGCTTGAATTTCCTATGATGATTTCCATTACCACCATGATAACAATCTCATTTTGAGATACGATTTGCACAACATTTGGACTTGATTCTTTAGCTTCTATACTAGGATAAATTTCAGTTACCGTAGCCCAGCTTTCTTTAAGTCTTTGCATAATGATACGCAAAATAGAATCAAGCAAATTAAGCTCAATATCCGTAAGCTCACGCGAAGCTTCATAGCTATCGCCTTGACCACCTAAAAGCCTGTCTATCATAGGAAAAGCTATGCTTGGATTGATTTCTAAAACACAGTTTCCATCTAAAGGTTTGATAGAAAAAACGTTAAAACTTGTTGGGCTTGGCAAAGACATTAAAAACTCTCCATAAGTCATCTGATCGACTGAATGAAGTTTAGTTTCAACAATACTTCTCATCATCGATGAAATTTGAGAGGCTAAATTTCTTGCCAATTTATCATGTATGCCTTTAATCGTCCTAAGTTGTTCTTTTGAAACTCTGTTTGGACGCTTAAAATCGTATACAACGATATTTCTTTCATCTTTTTCATCTTTTGAATTTGAGGCTATGGGTGTGTCGGTGTTATCATCAACAACTTCAAGCAGGGCATCAATTTCTTCTTGGGAAAGTATCTCAGCCATTACATTAGCCTTTCTCTAAGTTTTTTAAGAAGTTTTTTGTGAATTTGTGAAATTCTACTTTCACTGATTTGTAAAATTTCACTGATTTCTTTTAGGCTTAATTCTTCATAATAATAAAGCTGAATGATTAACTGATCGCGCTCTTTAAGATCATCTAGCACTTCGTGAATTTTTTCTAAAAGTTCTTCTTTTTCAATTTTTTCTAAAGTATTGTCTTCGTTGTAAAGTTCGATTTGCTCATCGATGGGCAGGGTATAGCTAATAGCATGAGCTGTTCTTACTTCTTTGATTTTTTCTACATCCAAATCAAGTTTTTTGGCTAGATATTCATCATCAGGTTCGCATTCATGCTCAAGGAAATATTCATCCATGATTACATCAATATCTTTAATAATTTTGCGATTATTGCGACTCATTACATCAAGACTTCTAAGATAATCAAGCATAGAGCCATTAACTCTTTTTCTTGCAAAACCCCAGAAGTTATCATTTTGTTCTTTATCGTAACGGCGTGAAAGCTTTATCATTTCTTCAACGCCTATGCTAATAAGATCATTAACATCTATGCTTGAAGGCAAGCGTTCTTTTAGTCTAAAAGCCATAGCACGCAGAGCTGGCATGTAAGAAAGCACAAGCTCATCTTGCTCTTTCTTTAGCATTTGTGCATAAGCTTTAGGCGGCTCTTTTAGCATTTCTTCGTCTTTCTTTGGATTCATTTTTCTTTAGCTCTTCTCTTTCTTCATTGAGCTTTTCTAAAATTATATCCATTTTCTTTTCACGAATAACTAAATCGTTGATAATATTATTGCTAGTTTTTTCATAATCGTGTTTATTAAAGATTCTACCGCTAATTTTCTTTACATCTATAAAATTCATAATGGCAATATGAACAAAAACATAAAACATAAAAGTAATAAAACAAGTAAAAATCAGTATATCAAAGGCTTCATCTATACTAATAATGCTAAATGCAAGTCCTATAAAAAATCCACAAACAGTAAAAAATGCTACGTAATTTTCTGGCCTCATAATCTCTTCTCTTTATTGCTAAAATCTTTCAATAATTTTTCTAAAAAAACTTGAAAAACTACGATTTGAAACATTATCAAGCACTTTCCGTTCCAATCTATATAAAAGCTTGGAAGCTAGGGCTTTAAGCTCATCACTTGAGGCTGTGTTTTCATCGCTAAATAAAGTTCTTTTTTTAATACTACCACTTACATCTTTAGAAGCACTTAAATGACCTAAGAATTCTAAATTTAAAGGATTTTTAATGTTTGCATCTGCAACTTTTTTAATATTTTCAAACACTTTTAAAGCTTCATTTTCGTTTTTTACAACATTAAAGAGCATTAGTAAATTTTCTTTTGTCTTAGAAGTTGTTTTTATGGTTGCATACGCATCAGTGATTGCTGCAGGATCAGGAACAGTTACTACTATAACTTCATCAGCCATTTCTAAAAAATTTAAAATATTTCCACCAATACCCGCGCCTGTGTCGATAATAAGAAAATCAAGCTCATCTAAAATACTTGCTTGATTTAAAAATCTCTCGTAAATATTTTTATCATTATATTTTAAAATCTCATCTCCACTTTCGCCTGGGATGAGCCATAAATTTGGCTTAACTTCTATTAAAATGTCTTCCAAGGAGCATTCTCCGCGTAAAACATGTAAAAGATTTTTTTGTATGCGTACATTTAAAATGACATCCAAATTTGCCAAGCCAATATCAGCATCAAAAAGCCCAACTTTATAGCCATTATTTGCTAAAACATTGGCTAGATTTGCGCTAATCGTACTTTTTCCAACGCCACCTTTTCCACTTGTAATAGCTATAAAATGAGTGTTTTGGGATTTTTTGGTTCCATTTTGACTCATGAGATTGTGAAGTTTATTTGCTTGGTTATTCATTATTTTTTCCTTTGTTAAACCCTTCTAAAATACAATGAACTAGAAAATCACTATTGGCTACTTCTAAATCATCTGGCACTTCTTGTCCTGTAGAGAAAAAGCTTAGAGGAATATTTGTTTCATAAATAAGAGAGAAGATATTTCCAAAAACCTTTGTTTCATCAAATTTAGTAATAATCAAAGTATCAATATTTAAGAATGAAAAATTTTTATAAATTTCCATTAAATCTTCATGTTTGGTGTTTGCAGAAACCACTAAATTTACATCAATTTCTGCATTTGAGTGCATTAAAAATTCTTTAGTTTTAGCAAGTTTACTTTGATCGTATTGTGAATTTCCTATAGTATCAACTAAAATTACTTCGCAATTATTTAAGCTTTTTATCGCTTCATCTAAATCCTTTGGTTCTATGCTATCAATAATAGGAAGTTTCATCATTTTTGCATACTGAAAAAGTTGCTCAACCGCACCGATTCTATAAGTATCAAGCGTAATAATACCTGTTTTATAACGCTTATCTCCATAAGCATAGCGAAAAGCTAACTTAGCTAAGGTTGTTGTTTTTCCGACTCCTGTTGGGCCCACTAGCATCATGATTTTTTGTTTTTTTATATCGCTTTCAACGCGACAAGGCAAGATATTTCTTAAAAGTGAATGAAAATATCTTTGAACCGCATCTTTGTTGGTTTTCATAGCAGCTGGCATATTTTCTATAGTTGCCTTCATAATCGCTTCTAGATGATTTTCAAGCATTCCACTTTCTTTGGCTTGTTTATAAATACTTGCAAATTCAGGAGGTATCATAAGATTTTTTCTAGCTTCGGCTTTATCGTCCCACATCATATCTGCAAGAAGATCTATTTTATCGTTAAGCTTGTTGATTTGTTTTTCAAATTGCTTTTCAAAATTTTCTATTTTTTTATTATAATTTAGATTAGGGGTGTAATTTTCTAAAGGTGTGTTTGTGACTTTAGAAATTTCATTACTAACTTCACTTAGTTTTTCTTTAAAATCATCAAAGCCTAGAGTCTTATTTTGATGAGGGTTGATTTTGTTTTGTGGAAAATCTTGATAGGTTTTTTTAGTTAAGTCATTGTTTTTTACAGTGTTTAAATTTGTATTTAAGCGAGTGTTTGAGAAATCCAAGACTACATCTTCATCTTCTTGAGGGATTTGAGATCTAATTTTTTCTTCTGTAAGAGAGGTAGAAGATGGTTTTGGCGAGCTTTTTTTTGCAGGTAAAGATTTTCCTTGTTTTTTTAAGTGTTCTTCATAGTCGCTTTCTTCTATGGCTACCATAACCTCATAAAGCGCACTGCGATTTAAGGTTTTAGGACGAATTTGTTTATTTGTTATAATTAAAGCTTTATCTCCGTAATCTTCTTTTACTTTGGGTATAATTTGTTCTGTATCTTCAACAGTAAAAGTATGTATAAGTTGTCCCATTTATATTCCTTATATCATGCCTAAAGGCAAAATTACACTCACTCTTTCTTTAGCCCCTTTATGAGGCACCTCACACCACTTATCACGCTTGACTTTTTGTGAAAAGTATAAAAGATCTAAATCAAGCGTTCTAGGAGCGTTTTTGAAAGTTCTCTTGCGTTTAAATTTTACTTCATAATAAAGTAAAACTTTCAAAAGTGCTCGTGCATGCAAATTAGTTTGTATCAACATAACAGCATTGGTAAAATCTTTTTGCTCTTTAAAACCAAAGGCTTCATTTATCAACATAGGAGATGTGGATAAAATTTTAAATCTTTTATCATCCATCATTACTCGAAAAAGCATATCAAATCTTTTTTTTTCGGGCTCTATATTGCTTCCTAAGCCTATAAGAGCTAAATATTTAAAAGATCGTATATTTTGACTAAAAAAAGGAAAAAAACGACTTTTTTCAAAGTGTTTTACTCCTTGAATTTTTAGCATTATTATTTATTTGTTTGTTGTGCTTGTTGCATCGCGCGCAAATTTTTTATTTGCTCACAAATTTGAATTATACCCATTAAAGCCAAGTGATAGCCAAAAGGACCAAAACCAACAATAGTTCCAGAACATACAGGCGCTATAAGACTTTTTTGACGAAATTCTTCTCTGCGATAAACATTGCTAATATGTACTTCAATTGTAGGTAAAGCTACTGCTGCAATAGCATCGCGAATAGCTACTGAAGTATGAGTATAGCCTGCTGCATTGATAATAATTCCATCAACTGTTCCAAGGCATTCTTGAATTTTATCTACGATTTCACCTTCAAAATTACTTTGGAAAAAGTCAAGTTCTACATTGTTTTGCGATGCTGCAAGTTTCATTTGCTCATGAATTTCTTCCATTTTCATAGCACCATAAATTCCCACTTCTCTTACGCCAAGCATATTAACATTTGGGCCTTGGATAATCATTATTTTCATGGATTTAACCTTAAAAATTTATTTTTTAACCTTTTATTATAACATTTTAAAAATAAATTTTTGCTACAATGTAATTTTTGAAAGGAAAATCGTGTTTATAGCTGCTGCAAGATATCTTTTTTTATGCGATGAAGATTTTACAATACTAGAAAATCAAGCCTTTGTTTTTGAAGATAAAATTTTAGAATTGGGTGAATTGGATAATTTAAGAAAAAAATATCCCAAGGCTAAAATCATCAAAACACCTAAAAATTCGGTTATTTTACCTGCTTTTATAAATCCTCACACACACTTAGAATTTAGTGCAAATTCAACAACTTTACATTTTGGAGAATTTTTAATTTGGCTTAAAAGTGTTATAAATTCTCGTTCTATGTTAAATGCACAGGCCAAAGAAGAATTAATACTTCAAAGCATTAAAAAAATGCAAAAAAGCGGTATAGGCACTATAGGTGAAATTTCAAGTTTTGGGAGTGATTTAGATCCTTGTTTAAAGGCTAGTCAAAAGGGTATGCGTATAGTATTTTTTAATGAAATTTTGGGTACAAATGAAAATCAAGTTGAAGATAAAAAACAAGAATTTTTAAAAAGATTTGAAAATTCTTTGAAATTTAAAAATGATTTTTTTATCCCAGCAATTTCGATTCATTCTCCTTATTCAACTCATCCTAGTTTGGCTCATTTTGCTCTTGATTTAGCTAAAAAGCAAAATTTACTAGTTAGTACGCATTTTTTAGAAAGTAAGGCTGAAAATATCTGGCTTAGAGAGTCTAAAGGGGGGTTTAAAAAATGGCTTGAAAATTTCACACTTCATCCTAAGCCTCTTTATACACCAAAGGATTTTGCTAAACTCTTTAAAGGAGTAAGGACTCTTTTTACGCATTGTGTTTATTTAAAAGAATATGAATGGTTAGATAAAAATTTACATTCTATTACACATTGTGCATTTTCAAATCGTCTTTTAAGTCAAAAAAGCTTAGATTTAAAAACGGCTTTAAAAAGTGGATTAAATATCCATTTAGGAACCGATGGACTTAGCTCAAATATTTCATTGTCCTTACTTGATGAAATGCGCGCGAATTTACTTATACATAAGAATTTTGATTTATTGGAGTTAGCTTCTAAGCTTTTGCAAATGGTAACACTTTATCCTGCAAGGGCTTTAAATTTAAATTTAGGAGAGCTTAAAAAAGGTAAAATTGCTGATTTTAGCGTATTTGAGCTAGGAGAATGTGATAAAAAGCAAGCTCCTTTGCAGTTTATTTTAAATGCTAAGGAAGTGGATAAATTATTTATAAAAGGAAAAGAATGCAAATTTTAAAATCATTTTTTAAGGCTTTAGGGTGTGGAATAAAATTTATCAATACTTATTTTAAAACTTTTGTTTTATTGTTGATTGTTATATGGATTTTAATGTCTAGTGCAAATTCAAGCTCCAATCTTGCAAATTTAGAACGCATTGATTTAAAGGGTGAAATTTTTGATAGCTCTGCGGTTTTAGAAAAAATTATCAATGCTAAAAATGATAGCAATATCAAAGGAGTGCTTTTTGTTGTAGACTCTCCTGGTGGAGCTTTTGCTCCTAGTATGGAACTAGCTCTAGCTATAAAGGATTTAAAAATTAAAAAGCCTGTGCTTGTCTATGCAAGCGGAACTATGGCAAGCGGAAGTTATTTAGCAGGAGTTGGAGCCAATAAAATTTTAGCCAATCCGGCAAGTTTTATAGGCTCTATCGGTGTGATTATGCAAGGAGCTGATTTAAGTGGATTGGCTAATAAACTCGGTATTAAAGAACAAACTATTCAAGCAGGTGAATTTAAAAGTGCTGGAACTTTTGCAAGAGCTTGGAATGAGAATGAAAGAAATTTTTTACAGGGTTTAATTGATCAAAGTTATGATCTTTTTACAGGTTTTGTTGCTAAGGAAAGAGCATTAGATCTTAACAAAAAAGATCAATGGGCAAATGCAAGAGTGTTTTTAGCTGCCAAGGCTAAGGAGCTTGGTCTTATAGATGAGCTTAGTAATTATGAAAATGCTAAAAAGGAGCTTGAAAAACTTGCTAATGTTTCAAATCCCGTTTGGAAAGAAGAAAATAAGATTGATAAATTTCTTAATCGCCTAGAAGGACAAGCATCAAACTTGATAAGTAAAAGCTTAATCGAAATCGCTTATAAGACTAATAGCAGTTTTATAAACGCTAGATAAAATATATAAATATTTTTATTTAATTTTTGTAATATTTTTATGCAATAATTATTTATATTTTAGATAAGGAGTAAAATAATGAAAAAAAATATTGTTTTTTTTGAAGTTAAAGGTGGGAGTGATAAAGGTGAAGATGGTTATAGAAAAGATACTATACCTATGGTAAATGCCTTAAAAGCTAAGGGTTGGAATGCTGAGGTGATTTTTTTTGAAGTGAGTAAAAAAGATGAAATTTACAAATATGTGAAAGAAAATTTTGATGGTTATGTTTCTCGCATCAATCCTGGCAATCTTAAAGAAGAAAATGAGTATTTTGATATGTTAAGAAAACTTTGTGCTGATAAGCTTGTAGGTATGCCTCATCCTGATGCTATGATAGGTTATGGTGCTAAAGATGCACTTACAAAATTAGCAGATACTGATCTTGTTCCAAGCAATACTTATGCTTACTATGATATTAAGACTTTTAAAGAAAATTTTCCAAAAAGTTTGGCTAAAGGTGAAAGGGTTTTAAAGCAAAATCGTGGCTCTACAGGAGAGGGAATTTGGCGTGTGAGTGTAGAGGGTAGCGTTAGTGGAGATAGTTTGCCTTTAAACACAAAAATCAAGTGTACGGAAGCTAAGGATAATCATGTAGAACATAGAGAGCTTGGGGAATTTATGGATTTTTGTGAGCAATATATCATAGGTGATAATGG
This sequence comes from Campylobacter sp. BCW_4332, assembly GCF_001763175.1. Lineage (NCBI taxonomy): Bacteria > Pseudomonadati > Campylobacterota > Epsilonproteobacteria > Campylobacterales > Campylobacteraceae > Campylobacter > Campylobacter sp. BCW_4332. Next base: position 48,022 of record NZ_MJYF01000050.1, read on the forward strand.
TATGCTTGTGGATATGACTTTTTTACCGCGCATTAAAGAAGGTGAAATCAGACTTTTAATGCTTTATAACACTCCTGTAAATGTAGTACATAAAAAACCAGCCGAAGATGCCGATGCTTTTTCTGCTACGCTTTTTAGTGGGGCAAAATATCGTTATGATAAGCCAGAAGATTGGAAAACTTTGGTGGATATGTTTTTAGGCGAGCTTCCTAAGGTAAGGGAAAGATTAGGCAATTACGACTTACCATTGATTTGGACGGCTGATTTTATTTTAGATACTGATGAAAAGGGCAATGATAAATATGTTTTAGGCGAGATTAATTGTTCTTGTGTAGGCTTTACTTCTCATTTAGAGCTTGCTGATGAAGTAGCTTCAAATATTATTAATATTGTAAGTAAAACTAAGGCTTAGTTTTTAGGTTTAATGTCCATTTTATTATTGAAAAATGGACATTCTTTTTCTATTGTTTTTAAGTTTGAGCTATATTCTATTGGGAAAAAATTTTCACAAAATGAGCATTTTGTATCTTTGGTTAGTATAGGATAGGAATAGTCAAATTTATCCAAAATAAAATATTTTATTTTTTATCCATTAAATTTCCTTCTTTGACTAACTTATACTTTATTTATTATTTTAACGCATAAATAGTTAATTAGAAATTTTCTGAATATTTTTTATAAAACTGTATGGCTTCTTTACATTTTTTACATTTAAATTTTACACCCTTAAGTTGAATTTTTGATGAATTCCAAAAGGTACATCATGCATTTGTCCTACGCATTCACATGTATAAAGATAAACTGCATTTTCATCATCTTTTTCTTCTTTGACTTCTTCAAAGCTTACCTCCCCCATCATCTTCAGAAGCTAAAGAAGAACTTCTATATTGTTCAACTTTCATATCTTCATAGAGTATATGTTCTAAAAGCAATTTTTTAGAAACTGTGTAAAGCTTCTCTTTTAAATCATTAGTGGTTTTTATGTTTTGTATAAGATAAGACATATCATGAATGATATTTTATACATGATTTTGTGTTCATTTAAACAAGGATAATGAATTTATTGCATATAATCTTCTTCGTTGCTAAAATGTTCTTTTATTATAGTTAAAAAGTTCTATTAAAATTTCTTTTAACTCATCTCTTTGAACAAATTTATAAACCATATTTTCTATTTTTGCTGCAAGTTCAAAAAGTTTTTGGTGTTGAATGTCAATCATTGTGTCATGAATACTCTATTTTTCATTCCAAGTTGGAATTAGTTTATCCAAAAGCACCTTCTTTAATTTTTGTATTTAAAATTAATTTCATATATTTGAGTGAAATATTATATTTTATTAAAATATTATTAATTAAAAATTATTTATTTTATTTATATTTGTATAATATAAAAAATATATATAATTAATATTAAAAATTAAGACTTACTGATTCTAGTATAGAATCAGTAAATAATAATATGTGCAATTTGTGGCCCATGAACACCAAAAATAGTGATAAGTTCTATATCTGCTGTTCTTGAAGGCCCTGCTATAAATAAGATATTAGTAGGTAAGATTTCATTTTCTTTTTTTACCAAATTTAAAGCCTCGCTAAGACTTTTAACAACATTTTCTTTTTTAAGTAGCACTATACAAAGTTTAGGTGCAAGGCTTAGCATTCTAGGTTGAGTTTTGCTTGAAGGTACAAGTGCAACTCCGTGAGAGCTTACCCCTGCTCTTGCATGAATGATGGAAAAATCACTATGAAAAACCTCAGATCTTAAATTTTCGATTTCTTTATCAAAGCAAATCTTTTTTTCTGCTTTGATTTGTTCTAAATTTAAATTTAAATCTAGCCCATAAATCATACTTTTAAAGTCATATTTTGCGATAATTTCATTGATTTTTTCTTCTAAGGTATCTTTTGTAGCATTTTCAACGATGTATTTGTTATCATTCATTTTTTGTTTCATTTCTGCAAGCATATCTTGGGTGGTTTGGATATGTTCTACAGGATCTATACTTTCAATGCGTGTGAACGTTGTTTCTTTGTAAGCTTTTTTAAGATGTTCTAAAATACTTGCTTTACTTTTGCTTGAAATTTCATCGATTTTACTCATAGCTTACTCCTTCTAGTTTTTGCACTTCTTTATAAAGATCCATTTTAATTTGAGGTAATTCTTTAAAAGCGTGCCATTTTTTAATCACAGGTAAAACGCTTGCGAAATTTTGTACCGTCCAGTTGAAATAATGTGCTTTTGAAAGTGAAAAACGCCATTTATTGCCATTGGTTGCGATATTTTTAAATTGTTTAAAAGCAAAGGCTTCTAAGGCATTGCGATGAACATTATTTGCTCCTAAAGGTGGATTTTTACCTTGTCCTATTTTATCACATCTTAATTTACGAATAAGATCAGCCAAAGGAATTTGCACTGGACAAACTTCAGAACAACGCCCACAAAGTGAACAGAAATTTAAAATATCTCCTGTATGATCTATACCAAAAATATTAGGACTGATTACTTCTCCTATAGGTCCTGGATAAGTGGTTTGATAGGCATGTCCGCCGATTTGATCATAAACAGGGCAAAAATTCATACAAGCCCCACATCGAATACAACGCAAAGCCTCATAATAATCCTCATGAGCTAACATTTTAGAGCGATTGTGATCAAATAAAATCACATGCACTTCTTTAGGACCATCTAAATCCCCATTTTTTCTAGGGCCTGTAATGATATTATTATAAGTTGGTATAAATTGTCCTGTGGCTGAAGGAGTGAGTAAAGAAACCATAGTAGCCGCATCTTCAAAGCTTTCCATGACTTTTTCTATGCCGCAAAGTGCGATATGAATATCAGGTGCTGTAGTGCACATTCTACCGTTTCCTTCATTTTCTATAAGCCAAAAAGCTCCTTCTCTTGACATGGCAAAATTGACCCCACTAAGTCCAAGTTTTAAGCCTTCAAAATCTTTTCTTAAATGCTCTCTAGCTACCGCATTTAAACTTTCAGGTTCATTGTTTTCTAAATTCGCTCCTAATTTTTCTTTGAAAATTTCTCCGATTTCATGGCGGTTTCTATGTATAGCAGGTACAACTATATGTAAAGGAGGCTCTTCATTAAGCTGTAAAATAAGCTCTCCAAGATCGGTTTCTATAGCTTTTAAACCTTTTTTTTCTAGGTAGTGATTTAGGCCTATTTCTTCGCTTGCCATAGATTTACCTTTTAAAAGCTTGGTAATATTTTTTTCTTTCATGATTTCATAGACGATTTCACAGGCATCTTCATCACTACTTGCCCAATGCACTTTAATGCCATTTTTTGTAGCATTTTTTTCAAATTCTAAAAGCCTTTCTTCTAAACTCATTAAGGCATTGTTTTTAGCTTGTTTAGCTTTAGCTCTTAAACCCTGCCAGTCTTTAAATCTAGCATCAATAACATTGAGTCTATTTTTTTGTAAAGTATGCATGGCAGTCATTAAATTTTCTTGCATTTGCTTGTCATTGAGTTTAATTTGAACGATTTGTTCGTGAGGAATTTTTTGACTCATAGTCTTTCTCCTTCCAAGCGTTTAAGTAAAAAGTCATATAAATGTATGCCTTTTATATCTAAACCCATTCTTTTCATTGTGCCATCTATGTTTAAAAGACAACCTCCATCGCCACTGATGAGATATTTTGCACCGCTACTTTGTATATCTTTAATTTTACTTCTTGCCATAGCATTTGAAATTTCAGGCTCTTTTACTGAAAAAGTTCCGCCAAAACCACAACATTCTTCCTCGTATTGAAGTTCTACTAATTCTACATTTTTTAGTTTTTTGATAAGATTTTTACTCGCTTGTATGCTTTTTTGCACTCTTAAAGCATGGCAATTAGAATGCCAAGTTACTTTTATAGGTGCACCTTTATCTTCATAATCTACTTTTAAAACTTCATCAAGGTATTGTGAAAGTTCTATGACTCTAGAGCTAAAATCTTTGACTTTAGAAAATTCAGGTTTGTTTTTAAAAAGTTCTTTATAGTCATGACTCATCATACCCGCACAAGATCCGCTTGGCACAACGATGGGGTAATCTTTATCAAATAAATCCACATTATATAAAGCAATCTCACGACTTTCATCGAAATAACCTGAGTTAAAAGAAGGTTGAGCGCAACAGGTTTGATTTTTTTTAAAAATCACTTCAATACCTTCACGCCTTAAAAGTTTTATTGCATTTAAAACGCTTTGTTGCATAGCAGCACTTCCTAAGCATGTGGCGTAAAAATACACCTTTTTCATGATCTCTCCTTTTGGGATAATTTAGGATAAATATTCTAATCCTATAAAAATAAAAGCAAAGTAAATTTTCCAACAAATATTCTAAAAACGAATATTTGTTGAAGCAAAACTTAAATTTTTTAATTATTTCACTATAACTTCAGGGATGATTTCTTGTAAGAAAAAAGCTATAATGCAAGTCCAAATTCCTATTAAAATAATAAAAGCTACAGAATATTTTAATGTGAATTTGAAAAGATCAGATTCTTTTCCTACAAGCCCAACTGCTGCGCAAGCTATAGCAATGCTTTGTGGACTGATCATCTTTCCAACGACCCCACCTACTGAATTAGCTGCTAAAAATAAAGCTTCACTAACACCTAGTTTTTGAGCACTTACTTGTTGCAAGGTTCCAAAAAGTAAATTAGCACTTGTATCAGAGCCTGTTAAAAATACCCCTATCCAGCCAATGATTGGTGAAAAGAAAGAAAAAGCATCACCTGTATGTGCAAAAGCAAGTCCTAAAGTAGTGCTCATACCACTATTTTTAGAAATAAAAGCAAAAGCCACAACTAAACCTATGGTGATACAAGGTATAGCCATTTCTTTTAAAGTAGCCCAAAAGCATCCTGCTGCATCTTCAGCTTTGATTTTTAAAATAGCTATACTTAAAAAAGCTGCAAGCAAAATCGCTGTTCCTGCTTGAGCTACGGTTTTTCCATTGATTAAATCTATACCTAAAGCCAAAGATAAAGGCTTAGCTTCTCCTATGCCTGTGATAGAAGGGCTTAAAATTCCAGTTGTGATATTGCTAAATTGTAAAGTAATGCTTGTATAGCTTAAAATTCCATCCTTATCAAAGAGAGCTTTAAACCAAGGTTGTGTCCAAATGATAATACAAACAATGAGTAAAATAAAAGGCGACCAAGCTTTTAAAATTTGATTAAAGCTTAGAGTGTTATCTTGAGTGAAATTGCTTTCATTATCAAATCTAAAAATATTTTTTGGTTTCCAAAATTTTAAAAATACAGTTGTAACCGCTAAAGAAACTACAGCTGAGATAATATCAGGTAATTCTGCTCCTAAGTGATTTGAGCTTAAAAATTGAGTAGTTGTAAAACTTAGTGCCGCAACTAAAATAGCTGGAAAAGTTTCTTTAACGCCTTTAAATCCATCCATTAAAAAAACTATGAAAAAAGGTATAGTAAGACTTAAAGGAACTAGCATTCTACCTACCATGGCAGAAACTGAATGCTGTTCTATGCCGACAAGATTTGCCATAGCAATAATAGGAATTCCCACCGCACCAAAAGCAACAGGAGCGGTATTTGCGATAAGACAAAGTCCTGCAGCTTGCAAAGGACGCAAACCAAGTCCTACTAAAAGTGCAGCAGTTATAGCCACAGGGCCACCAAAACCTATAGCACCCTCTAAAAATGAACCAAAACAAAAACCTATTAAAATCACTTGAATTCTATGATCTGGAGTAATGCTCATCACGCTTTTTTTAATGATTTCAAAAGAACCCGACTTGATAGAAAGTTTGTAAAGAAAGATTGCCGCAATGATAATCCAAGCTATAGGCCACATACCATTTGTAAAGCCTTGAATAAAACTTGCGCCCACTAAATTCCAAGGCATTTTATAGGCAAATAAAGCTACCAAAGTAGCAAGTATAACAGTTAAAAAACCTGCTTGATAACCTTTAAGTTTTAAAACAACCAAACAAACTAAAAAACATAGTATAGGTAAAAATGCCACTAAAGCACTTAGCCAAATGTTTGAAAAAGGGTCGTAAACTTGTTGCCATGTTAAAATTTGCTCCAATTTTTCCTCCTTGATAATTATTTATGTATAAATTTATTGTAACAAAAAATTAAATTAAAATAAAAAAATTATAGAGTAAAGTAAATTATATTGTGTTGTTATTGATTATTTTGTGTATTTTTGTAATATCATAAATATTAAATAAATATAAAAATAGAACAAGAAAAAATCTTATTCTAAAGGGGTAGAAGCTGTTAAAGGTGGAGTTATAATCATTAGTTCGTTTACTTCATAAAAAATTAGGATCTAAGGTGCAAGGGGCTATTCTAAAGCGTTTTTGTGTAGGAATATTTGGATTAAAAAGTTACCATACATTCATCAGATTCCAAAACTAAAGAACAAATTTGCACAGCTGAAGTTGTTGTTGGCATTATAGAAAATACAGTTTCTAGTTTACTATCTTTTAGATTATCTTGACAAGATTTTGCTCCAAAGGTTCCATCTTCTAGAATGGCCAAACAAAGATCGCTTTCCTGTGGATTTGTAAATTGCACATAACCAAAAGGAAGTTCATTAGCTAATTTATCTTTTTGTTTTAACTCATTGCTTAAAACAATTTCTTTAATATTCCAATTTTGATCAATAGGATCTTTTGAGATATCTCTAAAGGCACTTAAAAAAATTCCCGTTTCCAAGCTTCTTATAGAAACCATTTCGGTAAAATCTTTCAAATCTCCAGTAGGAGTTGCAAAGGCTAAAGTTATAAACATAAAAAATAAAGCAACAATTTTTTTCATATTAAATGTCCTAAAATTTTCTAAAATTAACTGGAAAATGATCTTAAACTTGCAAGCATCAAAATCACAGCTAAAAGTGGTGGAGTATAGACTTGTTGTCTGTTTAAATTTCCTGTAATTGCATAATCAATAGTCCTCCGTTTGCTTGAGTTGCACTAGTTGGAAAAACCACTCTAATTTTATTTGCTAATTCTCTATCCACTGTATTTGTTATAGTAGAAGGATCACGGTTAAAATCCCCTGCTATCATCCAGTTAACTTGAGGTATATTTACAAAATGTGTATTTATGGGCTGTGATAATTGCTCCTACATCTGTTCCTTCATTGGCTAAAGCATAGATATTGAAAAAAGCATCACTTCCATCGCGAATTCCTATAATGGGTCTTGAAACTATAGCTAAATTTACACGATTAGCTCCTACATCAACGCGAGAATAATAAATAAAAACCCTATCAGGTCTTGAAAGAGTCCTCAAATTCTACTCATATTCATCAATAGGCGTTCCACCTTGTTGCACATGGCGTCCTGTTGGAGTGGCTATTCTTAGTAAAGTTCCTATTTCTTGTATCATTAAGATATCTAAGGGGTTTGCTCCACTTGCAAGTTGTCTTATTGCATTATTGTTGATGCTACTAGTTAAAGGTGGGGTAAATAGGAGTAATAAGTGCTAAATCAGCATTGCTAATTAAACTTGGAATTTCTTGATTAGTAGGAAAAATAGGTTCAAGTCCTAGTTTTAAAGAAAAAGAATTAGTATCTTCAAATTCTCCAAATGAACGCCCCAAAGGATTTACATTTTCAAAATTTAGAAGAACATTCATTAAAGAAAAAAATCATAAAAAAAATAAAAACTTTAATTTTTTGCATTAAAAACCTTGATTATGTATTTAAATTTTTTAAGAAAATAATAACATAATTTTCATTATAATTTTCCGCTTCTTAAAATGTTTTATTTTGTTGTTTTTAAAGGTAGAATTTACATGCATCTTAAACACTTATATTTTAGTATTTCTCAAATTTTTAATTTTTACAAAGAAGGTTTTAAAAATTTAACTCTTGGAAAGACCCTTTGGAAAATTATCTTTATCAAACTTTTTGTTATGTTTGTGATTTTAAAACTTTTTGTTTTTGATGTAAATTTTAATTCTATTTTTAAAAGCGACAAAGAAAAAAGCACTTTTGTACTCAAAAATCTTACACTCGAAGGAAAATAAATGAACGAACTTAATAGCGTTGATTGGTCAAGAGCGCAGTTTGCTTTAACTGCACTTTATCATTTTTTGTTTGTGCCTTTAACCTTAGGCTTATCTTTTATCATTGCTATCATGGAGACTATCTATGTAAAAACTAAAAATGAAAGATGGAAAAAAATCACCAAATTTTGGCTTTCATTATTTGCTATAAATTTTGCTATCGGTGTAGCTACAGGTATTATAATGGAATTTGAATTTGGAACAAACTGGGCAAATTATAGCTGGTTTGTGGGAGATATTTTTGGTGCACCTTTGGCGATTGAAGGTATTATGGCATTTTTTTTAGAGGCTACTTTTTTTGCAGTTATGTTTTTTGGCTGGGATAAAGTAAGTAAGGGTTTTCACTTACTTTCAACTTGGTGTGTGGCTATAGGAAGTAATCTTTCTGCTTTTTGGATTTTAGTGGCAAATGGTTGGATGCAATATCCTGTAGGAATGAGCTTTAACCCTGATACAGCAAGAAATGAAATGCAAAGCTTTTTTGAAGTAGCACTTTCTCCTGTGGCTATTTCAAAATTTTTACATACCATAGGCAGTGGTTATGTGATTTCAGCTTTATTTGTAATAGGAATTTCAGCTTGGTTTATGTTAAAGGGACGTTATATTATCGAGGCTAAAAAAAGCTTAGTTGTAGGAGCTAGTTTTGGTTTGGTTTGTTCAATCTTTTTGTTTTTCAGCGGAGATGAAAGTGCTTATCGTGTAACTCAAACTCAACCTATGAAACTTGCAGCTATGGAAGGGGTTTATCAAGGTGAACATCGTGCAGGGCTTGTGCCTTTTGGAATTTTAAACCCTAAAAAAACCATAGACAATAACGAAAGTGTGTTTTTATTTGACATTACTATACCTTACGCTCTTTCTATATTAGGAAACCGTGATCCAAATTCTTTTGTTCCAGGAATTGAAGATTTAATCTATGGAAATGAAAGCAAAGGTATAGAACCTATGCAAAATCGTATCGATAGAGGAAAAATCGCTATACAAGCTCTAAAAGACTATAAACTTGCTAAAGAAAACAATGATACAATAGCTATGGCAAATCACAAATCTATTTTAGAAACTCATTTTAAAGATTTTGGTTATGGATATTTAGAAAAACCAAGTGATACTATTCCGCCTGTGGCTTTAACTTTTTATAGCTTTCATATTATGGTTGCTTTAGGAAGTTTTTTCTTTTTACTTTTCATCGTTACACTTTATCTTACTATGGCAAATGATATTGAGAAATTTAGAAAAGTACTTTGGGTGTGTTTGTTATCCATTCCATTGGGTTATATCGCCGCTGAAGCAGGCTGGATTGTTGCTGAAGTAGGCAGACAACCTTGGGCAATTCAAGACTTACTTCCCGTACATATCGCAGCAACACAACTTGGAAAAGTCAATGTTCAAATTTCATTTTGGATTTTTGCAGTACTTTTTACAGCCTTATTGATTGCAGAAGTTAAAATAATACTTACTCAGATTAAAAAAGGTTTTGACGCACATGCAGGACATACTCCACTTATGGGCAAAGGAGAAAAATAATGTTTTTTGGTTTAGAACTTGAAGGTTTGCAAATTTATTGGTGGTTGATTTTAAGTTTGCTCGGTGGACTTTTAGTTTTTATGTTTTTTGTCCAAGGTGGACAGACTTTAATCGATGAGCTTAGCAAGGATGAGCTTGAAAAAACCATGCTAGTCAATTCTTTAGGGCGTAAATGGGAGCTTGGTTTTACAACTCTCGTACTTTTTGGCGGAGCAGCTTTTGCAGCTTTTCCACTTTTTTATAGTACCAGTTTTGGCGGAGCTTATTGGGCTTGGCTTTGTATTTTATTTTGTTTTATTTTACAAGCTGTGGCTTATGAGTATCGTAAAAAAGAAAATAATGTTTATGGCTCTAAAACCTATGAAATTTTTCTTAAAATCAATGGATATTTAGGGGTATTTTTAATCGGAGTTGCAGTAAGTAGCTTTTTTAGCGGTTCTGAATTTATCTTAAATGAGCATAATTTTGTTTCTTGGCAAAACCCTTTGCACGGCTTAGAACTTTTACTCAATCCTTTTAATTATCTCTTAGGCTTAGCTTTGGTATTTTTAGCAAGGCTTTTAGGCGCAGCGTATTTTATGAACAATATCAATGATGAGAATATCAAAATAAGAGCTATGAAAAAACTTATGATCAATAGCATTCTATTTTTACCTTTTTTCTTAGGTTTTTTAGCGTGGATTTTCTTAAAAGATGGTTTTAGTGTAGATGCAAATGGAACTGTAAGCATGAATGCGAATTTATATTTATATAATTTCTTAAATCAAATGATTTTTGCTGTTTTGCTTGTTATTGGTGTGATTTTAGTGCTTTTAGGTATGGTTCAAGGAGCAAAAGGTTGTTCTAAGGCTATTTTTACTCTAGGACTTGGAACGGTTTTAATAGTTTTTGCTTTATTATCAAGTATTGGTTTAGGTCAAAGTGCTTTTTACCCATCTTTAAGTGATTTACAAAGTTCTTTAACTTTAAAAAATGCAAGTTCAAGCTATTATACTCTAAGCGTCATGGCTTATGTGTCTTTGCTTGTACCTTTTGTTTTAGCTTATATTATCTATGTTTGGAATGCAATGGATAAGGTAAAAATCACACGCGAAGAAATCGCAAACGATGATCACGCATATTAAGGAGAAAAAATGTTACATGCTTTGTTTTTATTGACTTGGCCTTTAGTAATTTATCTAAGCTATAAATTTATAATGCTAAATATCAATCAATTAGAAAAAGATAGCAAACTATAAAGCAAGATAAGATTTAAACCGATATAAGTATAAATCTTTTCAAAATATTGCAATTTGCCCATTTTTGGGCATCTTTTAATCATAAATCTTTTAAAGCTTCATTAGCAGCATCAAGGGCGTGAATAAGGCTTGTGTCAAAAATTTTGATATTTGTATCATTTTTGGATATTAATAAACCAATTTCAGTGCAAGCTAAAAGCACTCCCTTTGCACCTTTTTCTTGTAGTTTTTTTATAATATTTAAATATTTTTCTTTAGATTCTTGCTTGATTTTACCCTTGCAAAGCTCATTAAAAATAATATCATTAACGATTTTTATATCTTCATCGCTAGGAATAATAACGCTAATATTTTCTTCAATAAGCATTTTTTTATAAAAATCCTGAGTCATTGTGTATTTAGTACCCAATAAACCAATTTTTTGTATGTTTTCTTGTTTTAAAGCCTTAGCAGAGCTTTTTGCAATATGCAAAATAGGGATATTTATGTTTTGTTGAATTTCATCAAAAACCTTATGCATAGTATTAGTTGCAATTATTATAAAACTAGCCCCTGCAAGTTCTAATTTTTTAGCACACTGAGTTAAAATTTGCGCAGCTTCTTGCCATTTATCTTGGCTTTGTAAATTTTCTATTTCTTCAAAATTAACACTGTAAAGTAAAATTTTTGCAGAATTTAAAGATTTTAATTTATCATTTATAGCTTGATTTATTGTTTTATAATAAGTAATAGTACTTTCAAAACTCATTCCGCCTATAATACCAATGGTTTTCATTTTTCTCCTTAAAAATTAATTTTTGAGTTGTTTTATTATAATATATTTCATAGAAATACGATTTATTTTTAAATAAATAAATATATTTTAATATTTTTATTAAAATTTAAAATAATTTTTTAAACTATTTTCCAATCTACAGGAATTTTACCAACTTTTTTTAAAAATTTATTAGCCTTTGAAAAATGCTTACAACCTAAAAATCCTGTTCTAGCTAAAGGGCTTGGGTGAGCTGCTTTTAAAATCAAATGCTTAGTATTATCAATCAAAATCTCCTTGCTTTTTGCGTAATTTCCCCAAAGCATAAAAACAAGCCCTGATTTTTCATTGCTTAATTTATGTATTATAGCATCACTAAATTCTTGCCAACCCCACGAACTATGACTAGCTGCTTTATTTGCTTCAACGCTAAGAATAGAATTTAAGAGCAAAACTCCTTGTTTTGCCCAAGAGCTTAAATCTCCGCTTTTTGCTGGAGTGATGTTTAAATCATTTTGCAATTCTTTAAAAATATTATTAAGACTTGGTGGGATTTTTACATTTTTTGGAACCGAAAAACTAAGCCCCATTGCTTGGTTTGGTTGATGATAGGGATCTTGTCCTAGGATAATAATTTTAATTTCTTTTAAGGGACATAAATTAAAAGCATTAAAGATTAAATTTGCAGGCGGATAAATAATTATATTTTGATCAATCGCATTTAGGTATTGTTTTTTGATTTCTAGAAAATATTTTTTTTGAAATTCGTCTCTTAAAAATTCTTTCCAGTCATCATTTATTTTAATCTTATCTATGTTTATTGTAATTTCTTCCATGTTATCCCTAATTATTTAAATTATTAAAAATTTTATTCTAGCAAAAAAAGCTTGCAAAAATATATTAATTTTTTTTGAAGTAAATAAAATTTTTTATATTAATAAAAATTAAATATAAAGACATAAGTAGGATATAAAAATACTTAATTTATTATATTTTGAAAGTATTTTAATTATTAACCAATTATTAACTAAAAATGCAATATCATTATTTTATGATTTAAATCAAAAATTTTTGATTTTAAATTAAAATACTTTTATGAAAGGTTCAAAATGGGAACAAGAAAAGAACATGATTTTATTGGGGAATTGGAAATCTCTGATGAGGTTTATTATGGAGTGCAAACTTTTAGAGCTGTTGAAAATTTTGATATTTCTCATGATAGATTAAAAGATTTTCCTCGCTTTGTTAGAGCTTTGGCTAGAGTAAAAAAAGCTGCAGCTATGGCAAATCATGAATTAGGTCTTTTGGATAAAAATATCCAAGATGCGATTATTAAAGCGTGTGATAAAATTTTAGAAGGCGGGTATTATGATCAATTTGTAGTAGATATGATCCAAGGAGGTGCTGGAACAAGTACAAATATGAATGCTAATGAAGTTATAGCAAACATAGGACTTGAACTTATGGGTCATAAAAAAGGTGAATACCAATATCTTCATCCAAATGATCATGTTAATTTAAGCCAAAGTACTAACGATGCTTATCCTACAGCTTTACACCTTGCTTTGCATGATTATTTAAGTGATTTGGCAAAAGCTATGGAACATCTAAAAAAAGCTTATGAGAGAAAAGCTGAAGAATTTAAAGATGTTCTTAAAATGGGTAGAACCCAACTGCAAGATGCTGTACCTATGACTTTAGGTCGTGAATTTAAAACTTTTGCCGTAATGATAGGTGAAGATATACAAAGAGTATTAGAAGCTAGAAAATTGATTTTAGAGATCAATTTGGGTGGAACTGCTATTGGAACGGGAATTAATTCTCATCCTGATTATCCGAAGGTTGTAGAAAGAAAAATAAGAGAAGTGACAGGTTTTGAATATACTGTGGCTGAGGATTTGATCGAGGCGACTCAAGATACGGGAGCTTATGTACAAATTTCAGGTGTTTTAAAACGTGTTGCAACAAAACTTTCTAAAGTATGTAATGACTTAAGACTTTTAAGTAGTGGTCCAAAATGTGGTCTTAATGAGATTAATCTTCCAAAAATGCAACCAGGTAGTTCTATCATGCCAGGTAAGGTAAATCCTGTTATTCCTGAAGTAGTTAATCAAGTTTGTTATTTTGTTATTGGAGCAGATGTAACTGTAACTTTTGCTTGCGAGGGTGGACAATTACAACTTAATGTTTTTGAACCAGTTGCAGCATATAGCTTATTTAATTCTATTGTAATGCTAGAAAAAGCAATGTATACTTTAGCTGATAAATGTATAGATGGTATTACTGCAAATGAAAAAATTTGTTCAGACTTTGTCTATAATTCAGTAGGTATAGTAACAGCTTTAAATCCTTATATTGGTTATGAAAATTCAGCTTCTATAGCTAAAGAGGCAATGAACACTGGAAAAAGAGTGGCTGATATTGCGCTTGAAAGAGGGCTTTTAAGTAAAGAACAAATTGATGAAATTTTAACACCATCAAATATGCTAAATCCTCACATGGAAGCTAAAAAATAGCATTTTAGGATTTAATATGGATATAATGATAATTTTGCAAGTAATCGTCCTTCTTGGGGCAATTTTTATCGGTATTCGCCTAGGCGGTATTGCTATAGGTTATGCTGGAGGATTGGGTGTAGTTATACTAGGACTTGTTTTAGGTATGAAACCTGGTAATATTCCTTGGGATGTTATTTTAATTATTGCTGCAGCTATTGCAGCAATTTCTGCTATGCAACAAGCAGGTGGACTTGATTATATGGTAAGGGTGACAGAAAAAATTTTAAGATCAAGCCCTAAATTTATAAATTATTTAGCTCCAGCTTGTGGATGGTTGCTTACAATCTTAGCAGGAACAGGAAATGCAGTATTTTCTTTAATGCCTGTTGTAGTTGATGTTGCAAAATCTCAAAACATAAAACCTAGTGTTCCACTTTCATTAATGGTTGTTTCTTCGCAAATTGGAATCACTGCTTCTCCTGTGAGTGCAGCTGTGGTTTATATGAGCGGCGTTTTAGAGCCACTTGGATGGAATTATCCAACTTTAATTGGAATTTGGATCAGTACAACTTTTATAGCTTGTATGCTTACAGCTTTTATAGTGAGTTTAATCACTCCTATGGATTTAAGCAAAGATAGCGTTTATCAAGAACGCTTAAAAGCAGGACTTGTTAAAGATGCAGGAGCTATTTTACATGGTGAAGATAAACCAGGTGCTAAGCTTTCAGTAGGAATTTTCTTGATCACTGTTTTGGCAGTTGTACTTTATGCAACCGCAATTTCGAGCAATATTAAATGGATCGATCCTGTTGTGGTTCCAAGAGATGCAGCTATTATGAGCTTTTTACTTACTGCAGCAACTTTGATCACTTGGCTTTGTAAAGTTGAACCAGGTAAAATTCTTGATACCAGTGTATTTAAAAGTGGTATGACTGCTTGTGTTTGTGTTTTTGGTGTAGCATGGCTTGGAAATACTTTTGTTGCAGGACACGAAGCTTCTATTAAAGAAGTAGCAGGCGACTGGGTTAAACAAACCCCTGCTATGTTAGCAGTTGCATTTTTCTTTGCAAGTATGCTTTTATATTCTCAAGCAGCAACCGCAAAGGCCATTGTACCTGTAATTATCACCGCTTTAGGAATTTCAGCAACAAATCCGCATGATTCTTATATGCTTGTAGCTTGTTTTGCAGCAGTTTCAGCACTTTTTGTGCTTCCAACTTATCCAACCTTACTTGGCGCTGTGCAAATGGATGATACAGGAACGACTAGAATTGGTAAATTTATATTTAATCACTCTTTCTTTATACCAGGAGTTTTAGCTATTGCAATTGCTGTAGCATTAGGCTTTGTATTAGCTCCTATGCTTATTTAAATCAAACCCTAGGTTTTTCTCCTAGGGTGAAAATTTTTTCATTAGTTTTTAAGTATATACTACGCTATAATATTCATTTTTAATTTTCTTTAAGAAAGGAATTTAATGAAGATAAAAGTTGGGTTGATTTTTTCAGGTATTGTTTGCCTTTTTTTAACAGCTTGTGTTAATCAGGTTAAACAAAATACAACATTTGAAAATGCTTTAACACAAAAATATTGTGGTGATGATTTTTTCAATCAAAATTTAGAAAAAATTAAAAAAAATGATGATGTCATTTATACAGGATTAAATGCAGGTTTGATTGCTAGAAATTGTGGTGATTTTAACAAAAGTAATGTATTTTTTGATGCTGCGGAAGAATCTTATAAATATGATGTGGATTTAGAAAATGTAGGCTCTAAAGCAACTAAATTTGTTGGTACAACCTTGCTTAATGATACTATAGTTGATTATGATGGTTCTTTATATGAAAGAATTATGGTTAATATATATAAAGCTCTAAACTATATGGAAGAAGATGATTATGAAAATGCAAGAGTTGAGTTTAATCGTGCTTTAATGCGTCAAGATAAGGCAAAAGAATATTTTGCTAAAGAAATTGAAAAAAATCGTGCTGATTTAGATAAGGCAAAAGAAGATAAAAATTATGATAAAAATATGAATGAAAATTCAAAAGTTATAGAAGAGCAATATGACAACTTATTTAAAGAATTTGATACAACAAAAAATTTCATAAATCCTTATGCGACTTATCTTGCTTCAATATTTTTCTTTATGGATAAAGATTATAGAAAAGCTGCAGATTTATTTAGAGAAGTAGCTATTATTTATCCAAAAAATAAAACTATCAAAAAAGAGGCTAAAATTTTTAAAGAATATGCCACAAAAATAAAAGTCAAAAAAGCTAAAAAATATGTTTTTGTAGTTTATGAAAATGGATTTGGTGTAGTTAAGGATGAATTTGCTTTAACCTTACCTTTTATAGTGGATAAAAAAATTATTAGCACAAATATTGCTTTACAAACCTTGAAAAAAAGGGAAGCTTCTTTTGCAAATTTAAATATAAATGGTCAAAATACAAATGATTTTGTAGATTTAGACAATATTGTCGCTACTGAATTTAAAATAAATATGCCTGCAATGATTGCTAAAGCCTTAGCTCAAACTATAATTAAAACCACTTTAAATGTAACTGTTGCAAATAATGACTCTACAGGTGGATGGCTAAGTCTTGCAACAGCAGTAGCAACTGCTGCAACCAACAAAGCTGATGTGCGTTCTTGGAGAGGTTTACCAAAAAGTATTGCCATAGCAACAATAGAAAACGACGGAAATTTAGAAATCAAAGATCCACAAGGCAATATTTTGTTTCAAAAATCATTGGATAAAAATAAAAATGCTCTTGTTGTAGTGCGTTCTTTTGCTCCGTATTTACCTGCAAGTGTTGCTATCATGGAAAAATAAGGCTAAAAGATGAAAAAAATTATTTTATTTATTTTAATGTTTTTACTTAGTGCTTGTGCACCAAGTTATCAAATAAATTCAAATCAAAATACTGTAATTTTAGGTTCAAATTTACCAAAAAGTTTAGTAAAACAATTTCAAAAGCGTATAAATAGCAATGGTTATTTAGAATTTGAAGTGATTTTACGCAGTACTTTTGCTAAAGATGTAATTTATAAAGTAGATTGGTTAGATAAAGATGGTTTTGTGCTAAGAGATGTTTTAAATGAGGATTATCAAGCCCTTAGAATTCCAGCAGGACAAGAGGTAATTCTTCGTAAACTTGCATCTGATATAAGAGCGAAGGATTTTAGATTAGAAATTAAAGCAAAAAATTAATCTCATTTTAGGAAGGATAAATCATGAAAAAAACAAAAATTTTAGGAACAGCTCTTATTGGAGCTTTGCTTTTTAGTGGTTGTGCGCAAACAGCTTATACAGATGGAAAGGCAAGTCAGGTAAAAAAAGGCGATGCTTTAACCTTGGGTCTTGATAGACAAGATTTTGAAAGTGCAGCTGAAACTATGATAAATAGTATGTTAAGCGATCCTGCTTTTGCAAATATTAAACCAGGTACAAGAAAGGTTATTGCTATTGGTAGGGTTGTGAATGATACCCCGCAAAGAATCGATACTGAAAAACTCACCGCAAAAATTACTTCTGCATTAAGAAAATCAGGTAAATTTGTTCTAACTTCGGCAGTTGCTGCAGGCGGAGCGCTTGATAGCATGAGTGAAGATGTAAGAGAATTAAGAGATAATGATGAGTTTAATCAAAAAACCATAGCAAAAAAAGGGACATTGGTATCGCCTGATTTTTCTCTTGCGGGTAAAATTAGACAAGATAATGTAAAACTTAGCAATGGTAAAACTCAAGTAGAATACTTTTTCTTACTAAGACTTACTGATTTAACATCAGGTTTAGTTTATTGGGAAGATGAGCAAACTATTGATAAAACTGGTTCTAGTAAATCAGTTACTTGGTAAAATAAAAAATTAATTTATGAATAAAATTTTTAGCTCAAGTGTTTAGCTTGAGCTTTTTTTATGATTTTTAAAAGGATATGAAATGAAAAAAATATTATTTATTGGCTCTTTAGTTATGGCAAGTTTACTTTATGCACAAGGTTCCCAGCCTGTAGAAATTACACAACAAGATATAAATACTCAAAATGAAATGTCTGATGCAAGTACTAAGGATATTACCCCAAAATCAATTGAAGATTTTTTTGAAGAATTTGCCGATAATTTCGGTATAGAATATGGTATAACCAAAGATGGAAAAACTTTTTATACGGGAAAAAGTACTGTTGCTGTAAATGATACTGATCCACAATTTGCACAAGCTTTACAAAATGCTTATCAAAAAGCAATGTTAAATTTGCAAAGCGAATTTATAAGAGATGCTTTTGGAAGAATTGCTACAAGCAGGATTCAAAATTATGAAGCAGACAATTCTACTAATGCTAAGGAATTTGATGAATTGCCAAAAGGTGATAAGGTTGATCAAATTTTAAATAAACTTACACAATTAGCTGGTGCTCAGCTTGATAAGGCATTAAAAGATTTAGGTATAGATGCAAATTCTTTAAGCGAAGACAGAAAAAAGACTTTATTAAAGCAAGAATTTCTTAACAAAACTATGACAAATGCCATAGGTTCTATGAGTGGACTTGTTCCTGTGCAAACTATAGTTACACAAAGAAGAGGTGAGTATGATGTAGGTGTTATTGCTGTTATTTCCAATAAAACTCGCCAATTAGCAAAAGATATGGCACTAGCAAGACAGAGTGCTATTAAGGGTAAAGGCAAGGCAATAAGTGAGTATCTGCCAAAAGATACAAAAGGCTTTTTAAATGAATATGGAATTCGCTTAGTTTATGATGAAAATGGTGCGCCTATTATTTTAAGTTATGGAAACTGGGGTTATGTAGCAGATCCTAGCAATGCTAAAAAAACAAATATTTTAGAAGATAGAGCCAAAGAAACAGCACTTGCTATGGCTGATGCTGCTATTATAGAGTTTATTAATACAAATTTAAGTCTTAAAGATGAAAGAACAACTGGTGATACTTACGAGGAAATCATCAAACAAAGTATTAATGTTAATGATAGTTCCACTCAAGAACAAACTCAAAACATAACAAATATTATTGATAAAGTAAATAGTAAAATAAAAGCAAGCGCAAGCGGTAAAATTCGTGGTATTCGTACTCTTAAAAAATGGAGCTATACAAGTGAAAATGGTATTGAACATGTAGGAGCTGTGAGATTTTATTCTTATGAAAATTTAGCCAACACAAATGAGGCTTTAAATTCAAAGTCAAATGCAACAAAAAATGAAGCTAAAAAATCTTCTAGCATACAAAGAAGTTCTAATGTTGTAAATAGCATGGATGATTTTTAAAGGTAAAAGATGAAAATAACTAAAATTCTTTTTTTAGGCTTATTTTTAAGCCTAAGTCTTAATGCTAAAGTTATAACCACAACTTCAACAAAATCAAGCACAGGCGAAGGCACAGGTTTAACTAGGGAAGATGCGATAAACAATGCCATTATAGAAGCTATAGGAAAAATGAGCGGAGTAAGCATCAATTCTCTTAAGAAATCTAACACTAGCGTTTCAACTGATAATTCAGGTTCAAACATACAAGATAATTACAGCGAGCAAATTTCAAAAGCCACCAAAGGTAGAGCCGATACTTATGAAATCAATAGTGTTGAACAAGATGCAAATAAATATACAGCCAATGTAACGATTTTTAAAACCACAACAACAAAAAAGTATCAAGTTCCAGGTTTAAGTGCAGATAATAGAAGAAGTATTACTGTTTTTGATTCTACTCCAGATGCTGCAAAAAGAGGCATAGGCTCAGCTTTGCAACAAAAAATCATTTCTGATTTATTGCAAAGTCGTAAATTTAATGTTTTAGACCGTGATTCTAGTGGCTATTATGAAATGGAAAAAGCTTTAATCAAAAGTGGCGACGCAGCTAGCGATGAAGTTTATAAACTTAAAAATGTGTTAGCAACAGATTATATTTTATTGTTTTCTATTTCAGGACTTGAAGGTAAGCAAAAAACAAGCAATTTAACAGGAAAAAGCAAAACTGAAATTGAAGTTATCGTAGATTATCGTGTGTTTTTATTTGCTACAAGACAAATTAAATTTTCTAATACTTTAAGTATGAAAGTTAACATTAAAGACGATAGCCTTAGCGCCAATGAAGCTGCACTCAAACAAATTGCAAATCGTATTGCAGGAGATATTTTAAATGCAATTTATCCTTTGAAAGTTGCAAGCGTTGAAAACAATGAAGTAGTATTTTCTCAAAGCTTAAATCAAGGTGATATTTATGAATGTTTTGCTCTTGGGAAGGTTATAAAAGATGCTTATACAAAAGAAAATACAGGAAGAGTAGAAAGCAAAACAGGAAGTATTGAAATCACTCGCACAAGCCCTAAACTTTCTTATGCAAAAATCACAGAAGGTAGTGTAAAAGTAGGCGATATTTGTAGACCTTTAATTGGTAGCAATAGTGGAAATGGTTATACTATAGGTCGTGATGCAAATTATGAAACCCAAGAAGGTGGCGGAGTAAATCTAGGCTTTTAAATTTTTAGAGTTTGATTTTTCTCAAACTCTAAATCCTTTCTTAAATTCATCAAAAATTAAAGAAAAATTTTGTAAAATCAAAATTTTATTAAACCACTAAAGCTTTTAAATCCGTTATTGCGGTGCTTTATGGTACTACCAATTTATAAGGAAAAGCAATGTATGCTATTATCAAACACAGCGGAAAGCAATACAAAGTAAGTGTTGGCGATGAGCTAAAACTAGATCACTTTGAAGCTGAAAGCAAAGCAAGTATTGAAGTAAGCGAAGTTCTTGCTATCAATGATAAAGAATTAAAGGTAGGTGCGCCTTTCGTAGCAGGTGCAAAAGTTGTTTTGGAAGTGATCAATCACGGAAAAGATAAAAAAGTTGTGATTTACAAAAAAAGACGCAGAAAAGATTCTAAACTCAAACGCGGTTTTAGAAGACAATTTACTCGCGTTGTAGTAAAAGATATCAAAGCTTAAGGAGTAAAGAATGGCACACAAGAAAGGTCAAGGTTCAACTCAAAATAACCGCGATTCTATAGGTCGTCGTTTAGGTGTTAAAAAATTTGGTGGCGAGTTTGTTAGAGCTGGAAATATCATCATCCGCCAAAGAGGAACTGCAACTCATGCAGGTAACAATGTAGGTATGGGAAAAGATCATACTATCTTTGCTTTGATTGATGGTTTTGTAAAATTCGAAAGAAAAGACAAAGACAGAAAAAAAGTTTCTGTATATCCTGCATAAGTTTTTAGGACGCTTTTTAGCGTCTTGAAAACTTTAAATTTATAAATTTAACTTCTTTTATTTACTCAAATTTAGCTTTATAAATTTAAAGTCAAAGGCAATTTAAATGTTTATTGATAGTGTTAAAATTACTTTAGCTTCAGGCGATGGTGGTAAAGGTGCTGTAAGTTTTCGCCGTGAAAAACATGTTCCACTTGGTGGCCCTGATGGAGGAGATGGTGGAAATGGTGGCGATATTATTTTCGTATGTGATAATAATACCCACACTCTTGTAAATTTCAAAGGCAAAAGAGAATTACGCGCACAAAATGGTGCTGGTGGAATGGGACGCAATAAAAATGGCAAAAAGGGTGAAAATTTAGAACTTATAGTGCCCGAAGGAACGCAAGTTATCGATGCACAAACTAATGAAATTTTACTCGATCTTACCAAAGAAGGACAAAAAGAGCTTTTTTTAAAAGGTGGAAAAGGCGGACTTGGCAACACTCATTTTAAACACGCCACTAATCAACGCCCCGATTACGCACAACCTGGTATAAAAGGAGAAAGTCGCTTAGTTAGACTTGAACTTAAACTTATTGCCGATGTAGGGCTTGTGGGCTTTCCAAATGTGGGAAAATCTACTCTTATAAGCGTTGTTTCAAATGCAAAACCTGAAATTGCAAATTATGAATTTACCACCCTTACTCCAAAACTTGGACTCGTAGATGTAGATGAGTATAATTCCTTTGTTATGGCTGATATTCCAGGGATTATCGAAGGAGCAAGTGGGGGTAAAGGCTTAGGACTTGCCTTTTTAAAGCACATAGAAAGAACGAGCTTTTTACTTTTCGTGCTTGATCCTATGAGAGAAATGCCTTTAAAAGAACAATTTATAGTACTAAGAAAAGAACTTGAAAAATTTTCCAATGAACTTTTTGGGCGTAAATTTGGCATCATGATTTCAAAAAGTGATAGTGTTAATTTAGGAGAAGAATTTGCCGAGCAAATTGCTTTAAACATTAATGAGTTAGAAAATTATCTCAAAGAAATAAATAATCCGCAAAGCTTTTTAATCAAAGTCTCAAGCCTTGAAAAAACAGGACTTAAAGAACTTAAATTCATGCTTTTAGAAGAAATTAAAACTTTAAGAAATAACAAATAAAAATTTTAACAATCTAGGAAGTGTTTTATATTAAAAATTTCAAACACTCCCTATTTTTTCAAAAAATAACTAGTTTATATGAAATTTTGGCTAAAATTATAAAAATTTTTCAAGGAATAAGCATGAAAAGAATAGTTGTTAAAGTGGGTTCTCATGTGATTAGCGAAGAAAACACTTTAAGTTTTGAGCGTCTTAAAAATTTAGTCGCATTTTTAGCTAAACTCATGGAAAAATATGAAGTGATTTTAGTAACTTCAGCGGCTATTTCAGCAGGACACACCAAACTAGATATCGATAGAAAAAACCTCATTAATAAACAAGTTTTAGCCGCTATTGGACAACCTTTTTTAATCAGTGTTTATAACGAGCTTTTAGCCAAATTTAATAAACTAGGTGGACAAATTTTACTTACAGGTAAGGATTTTGACTCTAGAAAAGCTACCAAACACGCAAAAAATGCTATCGATATGATGATAAATTTAGGAATTTTGCCTATTATCAATGAAAATGACGCTACAGCTATAGAAGAAATTGTCTTTGGTGATAATGATAGCTTAAGTGCTTATGCTACGCATTTTTTTGATGCGGATTTGCTTGTGATTTTAAGCGATATTGATGGATTTTATGATAAAAATCCTAGTGAATTTAGTGATGCAAAGCGTTTAGAAAAAATCACTCATATTAAAGAAGAATGGCTACAAGCAACCATAAAAACAGGCAGTGAACACGGAACAGGCGGTATAGTAACCAAACTTAAAGCAGCTAAATTTTTACTTGAACACAATAAAAAAATGTTTTTAGCAAGTGGATTTGATTTAAGTGCGGCAAAGACATTTTTATTAGAAGATAAACAAATAGGTGGAACTTTGTTTGAGTGATTAATTTATTAAATTCTCTTTTAAAATCAAATAAGTTATAATTAAAACTTTTAATTTCACACAAAGCGAAAAAATGAAAAAAATTATTTTTATGGGTACTCCATCTTACGCAACTTGTATTTTAAAAGCACTAGTAGAAAATGAAAATTTTAAACTCGTAGCACTTTTTACCCAGCCTGATAAAGCTGTAGGTAGAAAGCAAATTTTAACTCCAAGTGATACTAAGGCTTTTTTAAGTCAAAATTATCCTAGTATTCCTATTTTTACTCCAAGTTCTTTAAAAGATGAAAATATTATAAGAGAGATTAAGGATTTAAATCCTGATTTTATCGTGGTTGCTGCCTATGGAAAAATTTTACCTAAAGCCATTTTGGATTTAGCACCTTGTGTGAATTTGCACGCTTCTTTACTTCCAAAATACCGTGGTGCCAGTCCGATCCAAAGTGCAATTTTAAACAAAGATGAAAAAAGTGGAGTTTGCACCATGCTGATGGAAGAAGGGCTTGACACAGGTGCTATACTTGAAAGCTTAGAATGTGATATAAAAGATAAAAATTCAAGTGAAGTTTTTGAACTTTTAGCAAATTTGGCCGCTAAGCTCATCCTCTCTACTCTTTTAAATTTCGATAAAATCACCCCTAAAAAACAAGAGGAAAGTCTAGCAACACTTTGTAGAAAAATCAAAAAAGAAGATGGACTTATAAATTTGCAAAATGCAAGAGAACTTTATCAAAAATATCTAGCTTTTACTCCTTGGCCTGGAGTTTTTTTGGAAAATGGACTTAAATTCTTAGAAGTTGAACTTGTGGATGAATTAAAACAAAATGCTAGGATGGGTGAAATTTTAGAATTAGAAAAAGAAAGTTTTTTGCTTGCTTGCAAACAAGGAGTTTTGCGTATTAAAAAACTTCAAGAAAGTGGAAAAAAAGTTCTTGATGGTAGGACTTATTTAAATGGAAAAAGGCTTAAAAGTGAAGATAGTTTGTGTTGAAAGTATAGACTCAACTCATCTTTTTTTATGCGAGCAAATACGCAATGGAAAGATTGATGGAAATTTTGCTATTTATGCTTTAGAACAAACAAATGGAGTTGGAAGCAGGGAAAATTCTTGGCAAAGCTCTAAAGGAAATTTACATCTTTCTTTTTGTATTAAAGAAGAAGATTTACCAAAAGATTTACCTTTGGCCTCTGTGAGCATTTATTTTGCTTATTTACTTAAAGAAGTTTTACAAGAAAAAGGTTCTAAAATTTGGCTTAAATGGCCTAACGATCTATATTTAGATGATAAAAAAGCTGGAGGGGTTATAAGTGCTAAAATTTCAAATTTTATCATAGGCGGTATGGGTTTAAATCTGAAATTTTCACCTCAAAATACAGCTTTATGCGATATAGAAATTTCGCTTAAAGATTTAGTGAGTGAGTTTTTGCAAAAAGTAGAAAAAAAATTTTTATGGAAGAATATTTTTAGCAAGTATATGTTAGAATTCGAAAAATCAAGAAAATTTAGCGTCCATCATGAAGGTAAAGTTTTTTCACTTGAAAATTCTTTTTTGTATGAAGATGGTTCAATTTTACTAGGTGATAAAAGGGTGTATAGTTTAAGATGAGCGAAATTATTACAATAGCAAACCAAAAAGGTGGAGTAGGAAAGACTACAACAGCAGTAAATTTAGCCGCTTCTTTAGCTGTGGCTGAGAAAAAAGTACTTTTGATTGATGTTGATCCGCAAGCTAATGCGACTACAGGACTTGGTTTTAATCGTAATAATTATGAGTATAATATTTACCATGTTTTTATAGGAAGAAAAAAGCTTTCAGATATTATTTTAAAAACAGAATTGCCACAACTTCATTTAGCTCCTTCAAATATAGGTCTTGTAGGTATAGAACAAGAGCTTGCTAAAGGTGAAAATAATGAGAAAAAAATGCTGCTTAAAAATCAAATTCAAGAAGTGATTGATGAGTATGATTTTATTATTATTGATTCTCCACCTGCTCTTGGAAGTATTACTATAAATGCTTTTGCAGCAAGCGATAGTGTAATTATCCCTATACAGTGTGAATTTTATGCGCTTGAGGGTGTAGCTATGGTTTTAAATACAATTAAAATTATCAAAAAAACTATTAATTCTAAACTCAGGGTTCGTGGATTTTTACCGACAATGTATAGCTCTCAAAATAATCTTTCTAAAGATGTTGTAGATGATTTGAAACAAAATTTTAAAAAACAACTTTTTACTATTAATGGAAACGAAGATGACTTTATTGTGATCCCTCGCAATGTAAAACTTGCAGAAAGTCCAAGTTTTGGAAAGCCTATAATTCTTTATGATATTAAATCACCAGGTTCTGTTGCTTATCAAAATTTGGCGTATTCTATATTAGGATAATTATAATGGGGTTAAATAAAGATAGGGGTTTAAGCAGTTTAATTAGTGATATGGATACTGTTTATAGTAAAGAATTGGGTTTTGATAAAAATCAAAGCACTATGATAGAAATTGATCAAATTTCACCCAATCCATTTCAGCCAAGAAAGAATTTTGATCAAGAAGCTTTAGATGAGCTTGCTAATTCTATCAAAGAATTTGGACTTATTCAGCCTATTATTGTATTTAAAAAAAATAGTAAATTTATTTTAATTGCTGGAGAACGTCGCTTAAGAGCGGTGAAAGCATTAGGAAAAAAAGAAATTCTAGCTTTTATTGCTGATATTGATGAGAATAAGCTTAGAGAATTGGCTCTTATTGAAAATATACAAAGAGAGAATTTAAACCCTATTGAGCTTGCTAATTCTTATAAGGATTTGATGCAAGTTCATAAAATTACTCAAGAGAATTTAGCAGAACTTATTCATAAGTCTCGTACTCAAATAACAAATACTTTAAGACTTCTGAATTTAGACATTAGAACTCAAGAGTTGATTGCTTCTGGAAAAATTTCTCAGGGTCATGCTAAAGTTTTGGTTGGTTTAGATCAAAAAGATGAAAAAATGTTGGTTGATAGTATAATAGGTCAAAAACTTAATGTTAGAGATACCGAAAAAATAGTTAAAAAAATAAAAAATAATGAAAGCTTACCTAATCAAGAATTTGAAGATGAAATAAAGAAATTAAAACACATACTAAATCGCTTTGGATTTGACTGCAAAAATAAAAATAATGATTTTGTAATTCATTTAGAAAATATTGATAAAATTAAAAAATTAATCAAAATGCTTGAAAAGTTTTAACCAAAATCTTAGCTTTTTTATGGTAGAATAGTCCTTCAAAAATTCTAACCAAGGAGAATTATGTTTGAAGATATGCATCCTTCCATAATGCTTGCTACTATGGCTATTTTTTTAGCTATGATAGTTATTTTAAATAGTATGCTGTATAAGCCGCTTTTAAAATTTATGGATGAAAGAAATGATTCTATAAAAAATGATGAGAATAAAGTAAAAGAAAATTCTCAAGAAGTTTTATGTGTGAATGATGAATTAGAAGTTATTCATATTAACACTAGAGAAGAAATTCAAAAAATCAAACAAAGTGCTATAGCTGCTGCTAAAGAAGAGGCAGAGCAAATTCTTAGAAGCAAGAAAGAAGAATTAGAAAGAAAAATGGCCAGCTTTTATGCAGATTTAGCTATTCAAAAAAAAGAGTTACAAGAACATTTAAACATACATTTACCTGAGCTTAAGCAAGCTTTGCAAAATAACATAAAGAAAATTTAAGAGGAGAGAAATGAGTAAGTTATTATTTATTATATTTTTGCTACCTTTGTATGCTTTTGGTGCATCAAATGGTAGTGGAGAATATGATATTATTCCAAGGACTATTAATTTTCTAATTTTTGTGGCTGTATTGTATTATTTTGTTGCAACTCCATTTAAAAATTTTTACAAAAACCGTATTGTAAAAATTTCTTCTAAGCTTGATGAAATTCAAAAAAAACTTTTAGAAAGTAAAGCTAAGAAATTAGATACGATGAAAAAACTTGAAGAAGCGAAAGCAAATGCTGCTGCTGCTTTAGTTACAGCAAAAAAAGAAGCTGAAATCTTAGTTCAAAATATTAAGAAAGAAACTCAAGATGAGTTGGATTTACTTCAAAAACATTTCGAGGAACAGAAAGATTATGAATTTAGAAAAATGGAAAAAGAATTAGTATCAAATACTTTAAACGAAATTTTTTCTGATCCAAATATGACATTAAAACAGAGTGAAATAATAGAACTTATGATGAAGAAGGTATCTTAAATATGGAGAATATAATTGCAAGAAGATATGCAAAAGCGATAGCTTCAAGAGCTGATATAAATGATTTTTATCAGAATTTGTGTATTTTAAATTCTGCTTTTGTTTTGCCAAAATTTAAAAATATTATAGAATCTAATGAGATTAAAAAAGAAAGAAAAATGGAATTTCTTGATTCTTTTTTTGATATTAAAAATTCTAGTTTTCAAAATTTTTTAAGACTTTTGATTGAAAATTCAAGATTAGAATGCATTCCTCAAATAGTTAAAGAACTTGAAAGACAAAAAGCTTTTAAAGAAAATATTTTTGTTGGTATTGTATATTCTAAAGAAAAATTAAATCAAGAAAATCTTAAAGATCTTGAAGTAAAACTTAACAAAAAATTTAATGCAAATATTAAATTAAATAATAAAATCAGTCAAGATGATAGCATTAAAATAGAATTGGAAGAATTAGGTTATGAACTTTCTTTTTCTATGAAAGCTCTTCAAAATAAGCTAAATGAATATATATTGAAAATTATCTAAGGAGAAAAAGTAAATGAAATTTAAAGCTGATGAGATCAGTTCAATAATCAAAGAAAGAATTGAAAATTTTGATTTAAATCTTGAAATTGAAGAAACAGGAAAGATTATTTCTATAGCTGATGGTGTTGCTAAGGTATATGGACTTAAGAATATTATGGCTGGAGAAATGGTAGAGTTTGAAAATGGTGATAAAGGAATGGCCTTAAACCTTGAAGAGTCGAGTGTAGGTATTGTTATACTTGGAAAAGGAGAAGGTTTAAAAGAAGGTGCTTCTGTAAAAAGACTTAAGAAATTACTTAAAGTTCCAGTAGGTGAGGCTTTGATTGGCCGTGTTGTAAATGCTTTAGGTGAGCCAATTGATGCTAAAGGTGTGATCAATGCTAATGAATATCGTTTTGTTGAAGAAAAAGCAAAAGGTATTATGGCGAGAAAAAGTGTTCATGAGCCTTTACATACAGGAATTAAAGCTATTGATGCGCTTGTGCCAATTGGTCGTGGTCAAAGAGAGCTTATCATAGGTGATAGACAAACAGGTAAAACTACTGTTGCTGTTGATACTATTATATCTCAAAGAGGTCAAGGAGTTATCTGTATATATGTTGCAATTGGTCAAAAGCAAAGTACAGTGGCACAAGTGGTTAAAAGACTAGAAGAACATGGTGCTATGGAATATACCATTGTTGTAAATGCCGGCGCTTCAGATCCTGCGGCTTTACAGTACTTAGCTCCATATACTGGCGTAACCATGGGTGAATTTTTTAGAGACAACGCAAAACATGCTTTAATTGTTTATGATGATTTGAGCAAGCATGCTGTAGCTTATCGCGAAATGTCTTTGATTTTACGTCGTCCTCCAGGTCGTGAAGCTTATCCAGGCGATGTTTTTTACCTTCATTCAAGATTGCTTGAAAGAGCAAGCAAGCTAAATGATGAATTAGGTGCTGGTTCTTTGACGGCATTGCCGATAATTGAAACACAAGCAGGAGATGTTTCTGCTTATATTCCAACTAATGTTATTTCAATTACAGATGGACAAATTTTCTTAGAAACTGATTTATTTAACTCAGGAATTCGTCCTGCAATTAATGTTGGTTTATCAGTATCTCGTGTAGGTGGGGCTGCTCAAATTAAAGCTACAAAACAAGTTTCAGGCACATTAAGACTTGACCTTGCTCAATATAGAGAGCTTCAAGCTTTTGCACAATTTGCTAGTGATTTAGATGAGGCAAGTAGAAAACAACTTGAACGTGGACAAAGAATGGTTGAACTCTTAAAACAACCACCTTATTCTCCGCTTAGCGTTGAAAAACAAGTAGTTTTAATTTTTGCAGGAACCAAAGGTTTCTTAGATGATATTGCTGTTTCTAGAATTAAGGAATTTGAAGATGGAATTTATCCTTTTATTGAGGCAAAACATCCAGATATTTTTGAGCAAATTCGCTCTAAAAAAGCTTTAGATTCTGATTTGGAAGAAAAACTAGCTAAAGCCATTAATGAGTTTAAAGCAAATCATTTATAAGGTCTTTTATGTCTAATTTAAAAGAAATTAAAAGAAAAATTAAAAGTGTTCATAACACTCAAAAGACTACAAATGCTATGAAGCTAGTTTCTACTGCTAAGTTAAAAAAAGCAGAAGAAGCAGCTAAAAGATCAAAAATTTATGCACAAAAAATCGATGAAATTTTGAGTGAAATTTCATTTCAGATCAATAAAATTGTTCACAATGAAGATGATGTGCGTTTATCTTTGTTTCATAAAAAAGAACAAATTAAAACCGTAGATTTAATATTTATCACTGCAGATAAAGGCTTATGCGGTGGTTTTAATATTAAGACTTTAAAAACAGTAAGTGAAATGCTAAAAGAATATGAAGCAAAAAATATTAATATTCGTCTTAGAGCTATAGGTAAAACTGGGATTGAATATTTTAATTTTCAAAAAATAGAATTGTTAGAGAAATATTTCCATCTTAGTTCTAGTCCTGACTATGAGAAAGCATGTGAAGTAATTCATGCTGCTGTAGATGATTTTTTAAATGGAAATACAGATGAAGTGATTTTAGTTCATAATGGTTATAAAAATATGATTACCCAAGAACTTAAAATTAATCATCTTATTCCAGTTGAACCAAAGAGTATTGAACAGACTCATAATTCTCTTTTAGAGCTTGAACCGGAAGGAACTGAGCTTTTAGAAGATTTAATGAAAACGTATTTTGAGTATAATATGTATTATGCGTTAATCGATTCTTTGGCGGCAGAGCATAGCGCAAGAATGCAAGCTATGGATAATGCAACTAATAACGCAAAGGCAAGAGTGAAACAACTAAATTTAGCTTATAACAAAGCAAGACAAGAATCTATTACTACTGAGCTTATAGAAATTATCAGTGGTGTTGAATCAATGAAATAGTAAATTTTAAGGAGAAGATAAATAATGCAAGGATTTATTTCACAGGTATTAGGTCCGGTTGTTGATGTAGATTTTAACGACTATTTACCTCAAATTAATGAAGCAATTGTTGTAAATTTTGAAAGCGAAGGAAAAAAACATAAACTTGTTTTAGAAGTAGCAGCTCATTTAGGAGATAATAGAGTTAGAACTATTGCTATGGATATGACAGATGGTTTGGTAAGGGGCTTAAAAGCTGAGGCTTTAGGTGCTCCTATTAGTGTTCCTGTTGGTGAGAAAGTTTTAGGAAGAATTTTCAATGTTACTGGAGATTTGATCGATGAAGGTGAAGAAATTTCTTTTGATAAAAAATGGGCGATTCATAGAGATCCACCAGCTTTTGAAGATCAAAGCACAAAAAGTGAGATTTTTGAAACAGGGATTAAAGTTGTGGATTTACTTGCTCCTTATGCAAAAGGTGGTAAAGTAGGTCTTTTTGGTGGTGCAGGTGTTGGTAAGACTGTTATTATTATGGAGCTTATTCACAATGTTGCATTTAAGCATAGTGGCTATTCTGTATTTGCAGGTGTGGGTGAGAGAACTCGTGAAGGAAATGACCTTTATAATGAAATGAAAGAAAGCAATGTTTTAGACAAAGTTGCTCTATGTTATGGACAAATGAATGAACCACCAGGGGCAAGAAATCGTATTGCTTTAACAGGTTTAACAATGGCTGAGTATTTTAGAGATGAAATGGGTCTTGATGTGCTTATGTTTATTGATAATATCTTTAGATTTTCACAATCAGGTTCTGAAATGTCAGCACTTTTAGGAAGAATTCCATCAGCTGTGGGTTATCAACCAACCTTAGCAAGTGAAATGGGTAAATTCCAAGAAAGAATTACTTCAACTAAAAAAGGCTCAATCACTTCAGTTCAAGCTGTTTACGTTCCAGCTGATGACTTAACCGACCCAGCTCCAGCAACTGTTTTTGCTCACTTAGATGCTACAACGGTTTTAAATAGAGCTATTGCTGAAAAGGGTATTTATCCTGCAGTTGACCCACTTGACTCAACTTCAAGAATGCTTGACCCAAATATCATTGGAGAAGAACATTATAAAGTTGCTCGTGGTGTTCAATCAGTGCTTCAAAAATACAAAGATTTACAAGATATCATCGCCATTTTAGGTATGGATGAGCTTAGCGAAGAGGATAAACTTGTAGTTGAAAGAGCAAGAAAGATTGAAAAATTCTTATCACAACCATTTTTCGTTGCAGAAGTTTTCACAGGTAGCCCAGGAAAATATATAAGCCTTGAAGATACAATAGCAGGATTTAAGGGAATTTTAGAAGGTAAATATGATCATTTACCAGAAAATGCTTTCTATATGGTTGGAAATATAGATGAAGCTATTGCAAAAGCGGATAAATTAAAAGGTTAATTTATGAACGATTTGATTAATTTCGAGATAGTTACGCCTTTGGGTGTAATCTATCAAGGAGAAGTAAAATCTGTTACTTTACCGGGTAGTGAAGGAGAATTTGGCGTGCTTAAAGGACATGCTGCTTTGGTTTCTTCTTTAAAATCTGGAGTAATTGATATTGAAAAAGCTGATTTAAATCATGAATTAATTGCTATTGATGCTGGGCATGCAAAGGTAGATGAAGATAAGATTTGCGTGTTAGCAAAGGGTGCGGTTTGGGTTTGCGGAAGTGATGAAAGTGAGATTGAAAAAAATCTTGCTCAAGCAAAAGATTTGATCAAATCTATGAGTTCTGATAATGCAGCTTTAGCAGCAACTTTTTCAAAACTTGATAATGCAAGGATGCATTAATGAATTTTGAAGCTATATTTCATTTTTTCAATAGTTCAAGTATTATTACTTATATAGTTTTATTATGGCTTTCTTTATATTTTATTTTAGCATTTAGTATTTTGTTTGCTAGATTGACTTATTTGGCTACATGGAGAAATAAGGAAAAAGAAAGTTTAGAAACTTTGCTCTTGGGTGAGAAGGATTTAAGTCGTACTGATTCGATTTTAAGAAAATGCAATGATACAACTTCAAATCATTTAGAAATCTATAAAAATTTAGCAAGTCGTCGCGCTTCTGCTGGACTTACTTGGCTTAGTATTATTGCTTCAACTTCACCTTTTATAGGTCTTTTTGGGACAGTTATTTCTATACTTGAAACTTTTGGTGGGCTTGGAACTCAAAATTCTTTAAGTATCATAGCTCCTAAAATCAGCGAGGCTTTAGTTGCTACAGGTTGTGGTATTTTAGTGGCAATTCCTGCTTATACATTTCATCTTATCATTAAAAGAAAAGCTTTCGAACTTTTAAGCATTATTGATAGCGAGATTAAAGTTATAAGTTCGAGTAAATAAGGTTAAAAATGCCATTTGATGATGAAAAACCTGAACTTAATATCACGCCTTTAGTAGATATTATGCTTGTATTGCTTGCGATTTTAATGGTAACAACTCCAAGCATTACTTATGAAGAAAAAATTAATCTTCCACAAGGTAGTCAAAAAAATACTAGCTCTCCAACTGTTAAGAGTTTAATTATTAGTATTAATGCAAAAAAAGAAATTTTTTTAAATCAAGAAAAATACGATTTTATAAGTTTTGCTGACAATCTTGCTCAAAGAAAAGCACAATTTAATACCGAAGATCCGGTTTTTATACGCGCCGATAAAAGCTTAAAATATGACGATGTTATTTTAGTCTTAAGAAGTGTAAAAAATTTAGGATTTAATAAAGTTGCTTTACAGACTGAATAATCATGAAAAATTATGGTTTGAGTAATTTAAATTCGTTTTTACTTGCTTTAGTAATATATATTAGTATAGTAATTCTTGTTTTTTTTAGACTTGTAAGCGAGGTTGAACCTGCTATACAATATACCGATATAAAAGATAGTTTTGTAGATATTGAACTTGCTGAACCATCAAAACAAGTTATTACTCAAAGCAACACTCCTAAAGAAATACAAAAACCAACAGAGCAAATTGATATAGAAAAGCTTTTTGCTCAGACTACAAATAAAACAGTTAAAACTGAAGATATTGACCAAAAGGCAAGTAATTTTAATGAGCTTTTTGGAAATATTAAAGAAATACAAGAAGAAAAGACTACAAAAATTCAATCAAGTGCTAAATCAGGAATTTCTAGTGCTCCAAAACCTCAAGCTTCCGAACTTGTAAAACAACTTAATGATAGTTTACTTCAAGAAGAAAGTTCAACGCAAGGAGAAAACACAAAGGCGCAAAAGATTGGAATTTATGATGAATTTTTAGGGAAAGTTGTGCGTATTATCACTCAAAGATGGACTCAGTATTATCCAAATAGTGAAAAAATTTCTGTTAAGGTAAAAATTTTTATTGATGAAAATGGAAAATTTGGCTATACTTCAGTTGAAAAAAGTGGGAATCCTTTATATGATGCTAAAGTGGCTGAATTTTTAGAAAGTCAAAAAGGTAAATTTATTACTTATCCTCCGCAAAATAAAAATATAAGCATTACCATGAATTTAAGAGATGAAGCAAAAGTTAAAAATGATTAGGAGAAAAAAATGAAAAAAATTGTAGCAATTTTTTTAGTCTTTTTAGGAAGTCTTTGGGCAGAAGATCCAGTGATTGATGTTGTTAATTCTGGTGTAGTTTTACCAAAGATTATTGTTAAAGACAATTCAAATTTAAGTGATGAGAATTTAAAGAAAAGCTTTTATAATATCATTGTGAACGATTTGAAAGTAAGTTCAAACTTTGAAGTTGTTGCTAATGCAACTGAGACAAGTAATTATACTTTTGAATACGCTTTAAATAAAAATGGTAACACTTTGAGTTTAAATGTAAAAATAAAAGCTGGCGGTTCTGATAAGTCAGAGCAAACTTATACTTTAAATGGTTTAGAACAATATCCATTTTTGGCACATAAAAGTGTCAAAGCTTCTGTAAATGCGTTAGGACTTGCACCTGTTGATTGGATGGATCATAAAATTTTGATTGCGAGAAATTCTAGCTCCAAAAAAAGTCAAATTATTATGGCTGATTATACTTTAACTTATCAAAAGGTTATTGTTGATGGTGGGCTTAATTTATTTCCAAAATGGGGAAATAAAGAACAAACTCTATTTTATTATACAGCTTATGGTCATGATAAGCCAACTTTATACCGTTATGATTTAAATACCAATAAAGCTAGTAAAATTTTATCAAGCGGCGGTATGGTTGTAGCAAGTGATGTGAGTGTAGATGGAAGTAAACTACTTGTTACCATGGCTCCAAAAGATCAGCCTGATGTTTATTTATATGACTTAAATACCAAAAATCTAACACAATTAACTAATTATTCTGGTATTGATGTTAATGGAAATTTTATTGGCTCAGATGATAGTAAAGTGGTATTTGTAAGCGATCGTTTAGGATATCCTAATATTTTTATGCAAGATTTAAATAGCAATAGTGCTGAACAAGTTGTTTTTCATGGTAGAAACAATTCGGCTGTTTCGACTTATAAAGATTTTTTGGTTTATTCAAGTCGTGAACCAAATCAAGCAGGTGTTTTTAATATTTATTTGATGTCAATTAATAGTGATTATATTCGTCAACTTACAGCAAATGGAAAAAATTTATTTCCAAGATTTTCTAGTGACGGTGGAAGTATAGTATTTATTAAATATTTAGGTGCGCAAAGTGCTTTAGGTGTTATTCGTGTAAATGCAAATAAGACTTTTTATTTTCCTCTTAGGGTTGGAAAAATTCAATCAATTGATTGGTAAAAATTTCAATTTTAGGTTAAAATTAATTAAAAATTAGATATAATAGTAAGAATTTATTAACTTTGAAAGGTCATAAATGAAAAAAATTCTTTTTACTTCAATTGCAGCTCTTGCAGTTGTTATTAGTGGTTGTAGCACAAAAAGCACTAGCGTAAGCGGTGATAGTAGTGTTGATTCAAATCGTGGTTCAGGTGGAAGTGATGGTTGGGATATTGATTCAAAAATTTCTCAACTTAATGATACTTTAAATAAAGTATATTTTGATTTTGATAAATTCAACATTCGTCCTGATATGCAAAATGTTGTAAGCACAAATGCTAATATCTTTAACACTGAAGTAAGCGGTGTAAGTATTACTGTTGAAGGAAACTGCGATGAGTGGGGAACTGATGAATATAACCAAGCTCTAGGTTTAAAAAGAGCAAAAGCTGTAAAAGAAGCTTTAATCGCTAAAGGTGTAAATGCTGATAGAATTGCTGTTAAAAGCTATGGAGAAACAAATCCTGTGTGCACTGAAAAAACTAAAGCTTGTGATGCGCAAAACAGACGTGCTGAATTTAAATTATCAAGATAATTAATGAAAAAAATATTCACAGTAGCTCTTCTTGGAGCTACTTTACTTTATGCAGAAAGCTCAGCTTTTGGTGCAGGAGATATAACAAGCAATTCTTCTTATGGTTTAACTTCAAATGAAAAATTATTTAAAGAAAAGTTAGATAATTTAAATAATGAAAATATACAAACAAATGCTAGAATTAATGAAATTAACGAAAGAATCGAGGGTTTACAAAGCACTTTAGAAGGTATAAATTCTCAATATGCTAAATCAAATTCTAGATTAAGTCAAGTTGAAGAGAATAATCAAAATATTGAAAATAATTTTACTAGTGAAATTCAAAAATTAAAGGCTTATGTTGAAGAAAGTAGAAAAATTCAAGAAGCTAATAATAAGCAAGTAAAAAAAGTTTTAGCCGAACTTAGTTCTTTAGTAGATGCTATTAATGCAAATTATGTTTCTAAAAACGAATTAAATGATGCAAATTTAAGCGTTAAAACTATTACACCTAGTGTTGTTGTTTCAACTGCAGATTCAAATAGTACCATTGAAAACAATAATACTCAAAATACCCAGGATGATAAAGCAAAACAAATTGATGAATCTTGGAAAAAGAAAAAAAATAATGAAATTTTAGAATTAGCGATAAAAGATGTTGATAAAAATGCTTTTGAAGATTCCAAAGCAAAATTAAATTTTCTCATAACAAAGCAGTATAAACCTGCAAGAGCAAATTTTTGGTTAGGGGAGATCGAGTATAAACAAAAAAATTATAACAATGCTATTGTTTATTATAAAAAAAGTTCTTCTTTGAGTACAAAAGGGGATTATTTCCCAAAACTTTTATATCATACTGCCATTTCATTGGATAAAACAGGTGATACAAAAACAGCAAATGGTTTTTATAAAGCTTTAAAAACTAATTATCCAAATTCACCCGAAGCAAAAGCTTCACCTAATAGAAAATAAATTAAGGAGATAAAATGGCTATAGAAAAAAATAGTGTAGTTTCAATGTTTTATGAGTTAAAAGACGCAAATACAAATGAAGTTTTAGAATCAAATTTATACTCTCAACCTATTTCTTTTATTTTAGGCAAAGGTCAGATTTTAGAAAGCTTAGAAGAAGAAGTGATGAAGCTTGATTGCCCTAGCAATGCTGATGTGGTAATTAAAAAAGAAAAAGGTTTAGGCGAATACGATGAAAATGCCGTTCAAACTTTACCAAAAGAGCAATTTGCAGGTATTGATTTAAAAGTAGGTATGGAGCTTTTTGGCGAAGGTGAAAATGGCGAAACCGTTCGTGTAACTGTAAAAGAGATTGGCGAAAATGATGTCACAATTGATTATAATCATCCTTATGCAGGTCGTGATTTGCTTTTTTCTTTAAATATCGTAGATGCTAGAGCTGCAAGTGAAGATGAAATTCTTACAGGTATTATCGCAGGAAGTCATAGTTGTGGTTGTGGAAGCGGACATGGACACGATCATCATCACGGACACGGTGGCGTCGGTTGCTGTGGTGGCGGCGGTTGCGGTTGTCATTAATGAATACTGCATTTATATTTCCAGGTCAAGGCTCACAAAGTCTTGGCATGGGAAAAGATTTTTATGAAAACTCTATAAAAGCCAAAGAACTCCTTCAAAACGCAAGTGATTTTTGTAAGATTGATTTTAAACATTTGTTTTTTGAAGAAAACGAAAAACTCAATCAAAGTGAATTTACTCAACCCGCCATCGTTTTAAATTCCTTAATGGCTTATAGTGTTTTACTTGAAAAAAAACCTGATTTAAGTTCGAAATTTGCTTTAGGGCATTCTTTGGGAGAATTTTCAGCCTTAGCTGTCAATGGTGCTTTTGATTTTTTAGAGGCTCTTTCTTTGGTCAATAAAAGAGGGCTTTTTATGCAAGAAGATTGTGCAAAAGTTGAAGCAGGTATGATGGTGGTTTTAGGGCTTGATGATGAAAAGGTTGAAGAGCTTTGTCAAAAAGCACAAAAAGAAAACAAGCAAATTTTCGCTGCAAATTATAACTGCGATGGACAAATCGTTGTAGCAGGTTTAAAACCTGATTTAGCAAGTTATGAAAGTGTATTTAAAGAAGCAGGAGCTAAAAGAGCTATGCTTTTAAATATGAGCGTGGCAAGTCATTGTCCTCTTTTGGAAAATGCTTCAGCTAAGCTTTGTGTGGAGCTTGAAAAGGTGTTAAAACCAAATTTTAAAGCCGTAATTTCTAATGCAAATGCTAAAATTTATACAAGCAAAGAAGAAGCCCTTGAACTTTTAAAAGCACAACTTATCTCTCCTGTGCTTTATAAACAAAGCATTAAGGCATGTGAAAATGAAGTAGATTATTTCATAGAATTTGGTGCAAGCGTGCTTAAGGGTTTGAATAAAAAAATCACTTCAAAAGAAACTTATGCTTTAACAAATATGAATGATATTGATGAATTTTTAAAGGTTATATGATGAAAATAGCAATTTTAGGAGCCATGAGTGAAGAAATCACTCCTTTGCTTGAAACACTTAAAGATTATACAAAAATAGAACACGCTAATAATACTTATTATTTTGCAAAGTATAAAAATCATGAACTTGTTTTAGCGTATTCTAAAATCGGCAAGGTAAATTCTACTCTTAGTGCTAGTGTGATGATAGAAAAATTTGGCGCACAAGCTTTGCTTTTTACAGGAGTTGCGGGTGCTTTTAATCCTGAACTTGAAATTGGCGATTTGCTTTACGCAACAAAATTAGCTCAATACGATCTTGATATTACCGCTTTTGGACATCCTTTAGGTTTTGTTCCAGGTAATGAAATTTTTATCAAAACCGATGAGAAATTAAACAATCTTGCTTTAGAAGTTGCTAAGGAATTAAACATTAAACTGCGTGCAGGCATTATTGCAACGGGAGATGAGTTTATTTGCGATGAAGCAAAAAAAGCAAAAATTAGAGAAATTTTCAATGCGGATGCTTGTGAAATGGAAGGCGCAAGTGTGGCTTTGGTTTGTGATGCTTTAAAGGTGCCTTGTTTTATCTTAAGAGCTATGAGTGATAAAGCAGGGGAAAAGGCTGAATTTGATTTTGATGAATTTGTGATCAATTCAGCTAAAATTTCAGCCAATTTTGTGCTTAAAATGTGCGAGAAGTTATGATAAATCTTAGCAAAAAACTCATACGCCAAGTTGCACAAGCTAATGCTAAATTTGGACTTATTAAAGATGGAGATAGGGTTCTTTTAGGGCTTAGTGGCGGGAAAGATTCTTTGGCTTTAGTCCATCTTTTAAATCGTATGCAAGCTCATGCTCCTTTTAAATTTGAACTTGAAGCGGTAACTTTGAGTTATGGCATGGGCGAGGATTATTCTCATCTTCATGCACATTGTGAAGAACACGGCATTAAACATAGCGTGCTTGATTCAAATATTTATGAAGTTTCAGGCGATACCATAAGAGAAAATTCAAGTTTTTGTAGTTATTTTTCGAGAATGCGTCGTGGAGCTTTATATACTTACGCCCTTGAGAAAGGTTTTAACAAGCTTGCTATAGCTCATCATTTAGATGATGCAGCAGAAAGCTTTTTTATGAATTTTATTCATAATGGAGCTTTAAGAACCTTAGCGCCTATTTATCAAAGCAAACGCGGTGTAACTGTGATACGCCCTTTGATTTTTGTGCGAGAAAGACAGCTTAGGGATAATGCTACGCAAAATGAACTTAGCGTGATAGGAAATGAATTTTGTCCTGGTATGAAACTCAGCGAAAAAAATGTAAAATTCCCCCACGCTAGAGAAGAAGCTAAACAGCTTTTAGCAAATTTAGAAAAAGATCATCCTAAGCTTTTTACAAGTTTAAAAACCGCTTTTGCCAATTTACACACGGAGAGTTTTTGGCTTCAAAAGGCATAAAAGCATGAAAAAAGCTTTTGTTTTAGTGGATTATCAAAATGATTTTATTGATGGAAGTTTAGGTTTTGATAAGGCTTTGAAAATCAAAGAAAATATTCTTAAAGCCTTAAATCAAATCGATTTTAATAACACGCATTTGCTTTTAACCTATGATACGCATGATGAACATTATCTACAAAGTAAAGAAGGTTTAAATTTACCTGTAAAACATTGTATTAAAGAGAGTTTGGGTTGGCAAATGCCAAAGGAATTTGAACCTTTTTTACAAAAAGCTCATAAAATTTTTTATAAAAATACTTTTGGTAGCTTAGAACTAGCTAATTTCATACAAAAAAGCGATTATGAAGAACTTCATTTTGCAGGGCTTGTTTCTCATATTTGTGTGTTTTGTAATATCATTTTAGCTTTTGGTGCTAAGCCTAATGCAAGGATAATTTTACACCAAAATTTAAGTGCAAGTTTTGATGAAAATTTAGAAAAATCCGCTTTTGATATACTTAGGGCTTATGGTATTGAAATTGTTTAATGCAAGGCTTTATACTTCATACTCAAAAAGTTAAAGATGAGGATTTGATCGTTTATATTTTAAGTCCTAAAATGCTTATTAAGGCTTATCGTTTTTATGGACTTAGACATTCTAGTATTTTAAGCGGCTATAAAATCGACTTTGCTTTAGAAGAAAATCCTAGTTTTTTACCAAGACTTAAAGATGTATTGCATTTGGGATTTTTATGGATTATGCAAAGGGATAAAATGCTTATTTGGCAAGAATTTATCCGTCTTTTATATAGACACTTAAAAGATGTGGAAGAGCTTGATAGTTTTTATTTTGATTTACTTGATGAGTGTGTGAAAAGGTTTGAAAAACAAAATCCAAAGCGTGTTATTGTTGATGCTTATTTAAAAATTTTGGAATTTGAAGGAAGATTGCATAAAGATTTTTTTTGTTTTGCCTGTGATGAGAAAATTCAAAATTCCATTACACTGCTAAGGGCTTTTTTACCTTCGCATTCTCAATGTGCTTTAGGATTTGAGTTTGAAGAGAAAAAACTAAAACAATTTTATAGCAGTAAAAATTGTGCGATTTTTGATGATGAAGAAATAGAAAATTTATACCATTTGGTTAAGGAAGGTTTATGATATTAAGTGATGAAAAATGTGATTTTTTAGAATCTATAGCAAGTTTTTTAAGCCCTAAAGATGTGGAGCTTGTCTTTGTGGATAGTAAAGAAATGCAAGAAATTAACTTAGAGCAAAGAAAACAAGATAAAACCACTGATGTACTTTCTTTTCCGCTTGAAAATATCGATGAAAGTTTGCCTTTGGGTTCTGTTGTGATTAATGTGGATTTGGCAAAAGAAAAGGCTAAAGAGTTAGGGCATAGCTATGAAGAAGAAATAAGCTTGCTTTTTATCCACGCTATGCTTCATTTGTTAGGTTTTGATCATGAAAATGATAATGGAGAAATGAGAGAAAAAGAGAAAGAACTTATAGAGTATTTCAATTTGCCTAAAAGTTTGATTGTAAGGACTTTGGGATAACTCCACCCCAAAATAGAACAGATTTTGCTTATATTATTTTAATATATTTAGATTGAAGGCAGAAAAATCTAAATTAAGGAATTAATATGAGTATCTTTAGCATCAATGATAGCTCAAACTATGGT
>NZ_MJYF01000051.1:0-540 GCF_001763175.1 Campylobacter sp. BCW_4332
CTTGAAAGAAAAGCCATTACAGCAGAATTTTTTAATCATGATTTTGGGGAATTTGATAAGGATATTATATTTATTTGTGCTGGTGTTGTTCATCCAAAAGCGATTGAATATTTAAAGGGTAGAAATTTAGTCATTACCCAAAAAGTTCTTACTTTTCCATATTATATAGATCTTAAAGACTTTTCTTATGCTGCCGTGGGATTTAGCGTTGCGCATATGGCTTATTATCTTTCCTTGTATTTAAAACACAAAAACATCATTTTTATAGGGCAGGATTTAGCCTATGCAAAAAATGGTAATTCTCATCCTGATGATTATCAAAACTCAGCAACCTATGAAAGTAAAAAGTATCCACACCTTTACACTCTTGCTTATGGCAAAAAAGGGAAAGTTAAAACTCATCATGTCTGGCTCATGTTTAAGCAAAATTTAGAACAAGATGTACAAAAAATACAAAAATATTTAGATACTAAAATTTACAACTGCACCGAAGGTGGGGCAAGGATAGAAGGAACTATAGAAAAACCTTTTCTATGGGCT
>NZ_MJYF01000052.1:0-39270 GCF_001763175.1 Campylobacter sp. BCW_4332
AAAGAGTTTGTTGCTGGTTAGGGTTTTTAGAGAGAATAGGGTGTTTTTAGGGGTTTGGAAAGTAATAGAGGATAAAAATTTAAAATTTTCTAAGTTAAAATTACGTAAAATATACTAGCAATATTTTTGAAAAGATGTCGAAAATTTGAAGGCATCAAAATGGATTTTATAAAATTTCTTAATCATTTTCAACCCATATCTAAATCTTCTCAGCAAGCTAGTGTATATAAATCTTTTAAGTTGAATTTAAAACCAAAGATTCTTAATGAAAAAGACGAAAATTCCTCTTCATTTCAAGATCAAAAAACAGATGTAGCTCAAACTATGCTTCAAAGATTAGAAGATGAAAAAGTTTTCAATCAAAAGGTAAGTGATAAAGTGAAAAAAGCTGAAAGAGGTATGACTACTATATATTTTAGAGATCCTATTACAAATAAACTCGTTCGTAGTGCTTTAAGTTCAACAGCCATCAATAAAATGGGGATTGAATTTGACAAAGAAGATATGACTAAAAGACTTGATGGATCATATATATTAAGTGGAAAAGCTGAAAATTTCGTGGCTGGATGGTATGCTGATATAGCATATACTAGAGCTTATGTGGCTAGCGATAGAAATAATGATGGATATTTAGAAGATTATGAGCTTGAAGATACGAAAAGTGGTTTTGTAGCACAGGAAACAAATTTAGGACTTTTTGTGCAATCTTATACACAATTAAATGGTAGCGTGGATACTCTATTTGGTTTTGAAAAAGATTTTAGAGAAATGCGTCCAGATGATACTAAAGATACAGATTATGCTGGTAGAACTATAGGTTTAGAGCTTGATAAAATGATAAGAAAAGATGGAGATTTTAATGGAGAGCTTAGTTTTAGCGAGACAGGCATGCAAGTAGTAAAAACCAAAGCTCCAAATTCTGGATGGACTGAAAGCGTAGGTATGTTAACTTTAACTAAATTTAATCAAACTAATACAATAGAAATTAAAGATATCTTGGATAAATTAGGTAAAGGTGTAAAATATGATGATTTAAGTGAAGATGAAAAATCTTTACTTAAAATGCAATTATCTGATAAAATTTTTGATGAAGTTAAAGATGAAGAAACTGGTAATAAAAAACTTGTTTTTAATCCGGATAAATTTAAAATTTTCTATGAAGGTTTTGTGGATTTATTTAAACAAAGAAGTGTAAAAATGCTAGGTTTAAAACCTGAAGATACAACTAAACTTAATTATGACAATCTTGGTGAAATTGTCAACGAAATGAAGCAAACTTATTTTGATACAAATTCTACAAGTTATGGAAAAATAGCTGATTTAATTAAAATTTGGGCTTAGTTCTTATAATTGTCTTATAAAGTGTATTGTTATTTTTATTTTGATATATTGTATTCTTATAAAAAAGTAACTAATAAAAGTTTAGCCATATAGACTAAATAAAATTAAGTATATTTTTTTATATTTATACTTGACAAAATAACACTCAATGTTGTATAATACTTCTAGCAATCAAAAAATAGAGTGCTAAAAATTTAAGGAAAGAGCTATGAAAAGCCGAGATAAAAAGGGTTTGATTTTAGATTCTATCATCCAAACTTATCTTTTAGATAATGTTCCTATTGGTTCAAATGAATTGAATTTAAATCTTTGCATCCCTGCTTCAACTATACGCGTCTATCTTAAAAGGCTTAGCGACGAGGGTTTGATCACTCAGCTTCATATAAGTAGTGGTAGAATTCCTACTATTTTGACAATGCAAAATTACTGGCAAAGTTTTTGGAAAACAGAACAAGATCAAGATATCAATATCAAAAGTGAGAATTTTTTAAAAGAATTGAGCAAAGAATTTGAAATTTATTGTCTTGTTTATGGTGGTAGAAGCTTAGTGCTTAAAGAAGTGCTTGATCTAAATGCTAAGTTTATAGTGCTTGATTTTAAAGAAGAAGAGCTCGTTTTAAAATATGAAAAAGAAGCATGGAAATTTTTACAAAGTCTTATAGGATTGGATCTTTTTAGTATAGAAAAAATAGCTTTGAGAGTTCATTTTATGGATCTTGTAGAAAAAATAGCTAGCTTAAGACAAAATTTGATTTGCTATAGAAGCAATGAAGAAAGAGCTTATCAAATTTATCAAAATGATGAATTTGTTAAGCTCTTAGATTGTGGAGTTCATCGTTATTTTAAAGAAAGTCTTGAATTTGAACCTTTATTTAAAGAAGGTTTTATGGGGCTTAAGGTGGATGCGCAGTTTTTGGGCGAAGATGTAAATATTATCTTAGCAGGTAGTGTTTATACGGATTATAAAAAAATATTACAATACATAAAGGAGGCGGCGTGAGCGAGCAAAAGCAAGAATTTGAAAACGAAAACGCAGAAAATTCTGAACATTTGCAAGATGAGAATTTGCAAAATATCGAAGATGTTGAGCAAAACAAATTGCAAAAAGACTATGATGAATTAAAAGACAAATATATGCGTGCAAACGCTGAATTTGAAAATATTAAAAAAAGAATGGAAAAAGAAAAGCTAAGTGCTATGGCTTATGCAAATGAAAGCTTTGCAAAGGATTTGCTTGATGTTTTAGA
The DNA here is from genome assembly GCF_001763175.1 of Campylobacter sp. BCW_4332. Classification (NCBI taxonomy): domain Bacteria; kingdom Pseudomonadati; phylum Campylobacterota; class Epsilonproteobacteria; order Campylobacterales; family Campylobacteraceae; genus Campylobacter; species Campylobacter sp. BCW_4332. Next base: position 2,589 of record NZ_MJYF01000052.1, read on the forward strand.
TGCTTTAGAAGCAGCTATCAATGTCGAATGCCATGATGAAATTAACTTAAAAATCAAAGAAGGAGTGCAAAATACTTTAGATTTGTTTCTTAAAAAATTTGAAAAGCATGGAGTGGCTCTTATTAAAGAAGAAAAAGAGTTCGATCCAAATTTACATGAGGCAATGTTTCATGTAGATAGTGAAAATCATCAAAGTGGTGAAGTGGTTACCGTGCTTCAAAAAGGCTATAAAATAGCCGATCGCGTAATCCGCCCAACTAAAGTTAGTGTAGCAAAATAAATTTTAATAAAAGGAATTGTAGTGGCAAAACAAAAAAAAGATAGTGGAAAAAGATATACTAAAGAAGAGATTATATCTATTAAAAACTATATAGACAAAAATGGAAGTTTCAGAACCTACGAGGATGGAAATCAGTATGCTGAAATTCATCTTGAGAATACTGGAAAAGATAGATCAGGGCATGCTCTTTATATGTGTGCTTGGAGGATTGAAAATGGGGAATATGATTCTTACTTTTAAAGAGATAAAAATTTAATATATAAATTTCAATATAAAGGATAAATAATGAGTAAAGTTATAGGTATAGATTTAGGAACAACCAATTCTTGTGTTGCTGTGTATGAACGCGGTGAGAGTAAAGTAATCCCAAATAAAGAAGGTAAAAATACAACTCCTTCTGTGGTAGCTTTTACAGATAAAGGCGAGGTTTTAGTAGGAGATAGTGCAAAACGCCAAGCGGTAACTAACCCTGAAAAAACTATTTATTCTATTAAAAGAATTATGGGTTTGATGATCAATGAAGACGCGGCTAAAGAAGCTAAAAACAGACTTCCTTATCATATCACTGAAAGAAATGGCGCTTGTGCGATTGAGATCGCAGGTAAAATTTATACTCCGCAAGAAATTTCAGCAAAAGTTTTAATGAAACTAAAAGAAGATGCTGAGGCTTTCTTGGGCGAGAGTGTTGTAGATGCGGTTATTACCGTGCCTGCATATTTTAACGATGCGCAAAGAAAAGCGACAAAAGAAGCAGGAACGATAGCAGGACTTAATGTATTAAGAATTATCAATGAGCCTACTTCAGCAGCTCTAGCTTATGGACTTGATAAAAAAGATAGTGAAAAAATTGTGGTTTATGATCTAGGTGGGGGAACTTTTGACGTTACTGTGCTTGAAACTGGCGATAATGTAGTAGAAGTTTTAGCAACAGGTGGTAATGCTTTCTTAGGGGGTGATGATTTTGATAATAAACTTATAGATTTTCTAGCTAATGAATTTAAAGATGAAACAGGCATAGATCTTAAAAATGATGTTATGGCTTTACAACGCTTGAAAGAAGCAGCAGAAAACGCTAAAAAAGAATTAAGTTCAGCTAATGAAACTGAAATTAATTTACCATTTATCACAGCAGATGCAAGTGGGCCAAAACATTTGGTTAAAAAACTTACTAGAGCTAAATTTGAAGGTATGATTGATTCTTTAGTAGCTGAAACCATCACTAAAATCAATGAAGTAGTAAGCGATGCAGGGCTTAAAAAAGATGAGATCAAAGAAATTGTTATGGTAGGGGGTTCTACTCGTGTTCCTTTAGTGCAAGAAGAAGTGAAAAAAGCTTTTAATAAAGATCTTAATAAGTCTGTAAATCCTGATGAAGTTGTGGCTATTGGTGCGGCGATTCAAGGTGCGGTTATAAAAGGTGATGTAAAAGATGTGCTTTTACTTGATGTTACTCCGCTCTCTTTGGGTATAGAAACTCTAGGCGGGGTAATGACTAAGATTATCGAAAAAGGCACAACTATCCCAACTAAAAAAGAGCAAGTTTTCTCAACCGCTGAAGATAATCAAAGTGCTGTAACTATCAATGTTTTACAAGGGGAAAGAGAATTTAGCCGTGATAATAAATCTTTAGGAAATTTTAATCTTGAAGGAATTCCACCAGCACCACGTGGTATGCCACAAATCGAAGTTACTTTTGATATCGATGCAAATGGTATTTTAACTGTTAGCGCAAAAGATAAAGCAACAGGTAAGGCCCAAGAGATCAAAATCACAGGCTCAAGCGGACTTAGTGAAGAAGAAATTAACAACATGGTAAAAGATGCTGAACTTCACAAAGAAGAAGATAAAAAACGCAAAGAAGCTGTAGATGCTAGAAATGCAGCTGATAGCTTGGCTCATCAAGTAGAAAAATCTTTAAGTGAGTTGGGTGAAAAAGTTGCTGCTACTGATAAAGAAAATATCCAAAAAGCTCTTGATGATTTGCGTGAGACTTTGAAAAATCAAAATGCAAGCAAAGAAGAGATTGAAAGCAAAATGAAAGCTTTAAGTGAAGTTTCTCATAAATTAGCTGAAAACATGTATAAAAAAGATGAGCCAAATGCAGCGAACGATAAAAAGAAAAAAGATGACGATGTAATCGACGCTGAAGTTGAGTAATCTTTCAAAATCTTCATTCAAGCCTTTTTAAAAGGCTTGAAAATTTTTTAAAAATTTTTAGGAAATGACAAAATCTTTAAAATATAATCCTTTTATTAGCTTACTACCTAATTTTTCATTGATTTTTTTAAGCAATTCTCTTTGAAGTTCTAATTTAAAATCAGATAATTCATTTTCTTGTATTTCTTTTGCTAGAATGGTTTGAATAATGATATCTCTAATAACAGGCAAAATTCTTGTAAAATTTTCTGAAGAAATCTTACCTGTTAATTCTAAATCAATAGCACAATGTATATATTTTTGTCTGCCAGATTGTGATAGGTTAAGAGTAAAAGGTTCTAGGGAATAAAAATAGTTTGTATGAAAGCTATACGAAGAATTTTCTTGTCTTATATTTTTAGAAGATTTATTAAGTAAAAAGTAGGTGATAAAAACAATGCAAGATAAAATACATATAAATAAAAAAATAATCAATACTTCCAGTGGTTTTAGTATTTTTTTCTTGGTGCTTTTTTCTTTTGAAATAAAATTGAAATTATGTGGATTATTTTTAAAATTAACAATATTTTGTTTGAGCTTTGGCAAATCATAGCGAATAAGGTTTGTTACGATATTTAAATCCATAGCTTGACTATTATGAGTCGCAATATTTCTACTTTTTGAGAGTCTTTTCATATCTTCTTCGCGAAAAATTACCATAACTTCAGTATCTTCGCTATCTTGAATATTTTTTATTGTTTCTTTAATATTGATTAGGGACATGAAAATAGCTTTTTGTTTGGTTTCATTTTTTAAAGCTTGCACAAGTTCGCCTTTAGTTTGTTCAAATATAAAATCAATTTCTTGAATTATTTTGTCTAATTTATATAAATTCTCTTTTTGCATCATTTTACCTAGTATTTAATTTACTTATTTTAACACAAGCAAACTAAAAACTTAGCAATAAAATAAAATTAGTCTAAAAACTTTTTAGATATAATCTTGATAAACATAAAAGGAAAAATTTGAATTTATCATTTAAAACCTTTGATATTTCAAATAATGAAAGATTAAAAGCTAAAAAAATACAGGGTAAAAAATATGAAATTTTTCTTAATGAAAATGAGCAAAGTCTTATAACTCCTAAAGTGTCTTTTAAAGAAATTTTGAGGTATTATTATCTTTATCCAAAAAATGCCATTCCTTCTTTTAAATTACCTTTTTTCAAGCCTGATTTGAGTGGTTTTAGCACCCCGCATATTACTTGGCTTGGATATTCTTCGCTTTTTATAAGTTTTAAAGAATATAAAATTTTGATTGATCCTGTTTTTAACACTCATGCTTCGCCTATTTCTTTTATCAATAAGGCTTTTAAAAATGCTCCTGTTTATAATGTAAATGATTTTAATGAAATTTTTGCTGTGATTATCACGCATTCGCATTTTGATCATTTAGATGCTAAGAGTGTAAAAGCTTTAAAAGATAAGGCTAAATTTTTTATTACACCTTTAAAAGTGGGAAATTATCTAAAAAGCTATGGGGTGAGTGAGAAAAAAATCATAGAGCTTGATTGGTGGAGTGGAATAGAATTTGATGATTTAAAAATCATTGCAACACCTGCACAGCACAGTTCAAGTAGAGGAGATGGTAAAAACAAAACCCTTTGGGCTTCTTTTGTGATGGAATTTTTAAGTGTAGATAAGAGAGTGTTTTTTAGTGCAGATGGAGGATATTTTACACATTTTAAAAAATAGGTGAATATTTTGGAAGTTTTGATCTAGCTTGTCTTGAAAGCGGACAGTTTAATATCGCTTGGCCATATTCACACTCTTTTCCTGGTCAAATTTTAAAAGAAGCGAAAGATCTTAATGCAAAGGCTGTCATGCCTATACATTGGGGGAGATTTTTAGCGGGAACTCATGCATGGAATGAGGTAGTAAAATTTTTTTTATGAAAATTTAGATTTACCCCTTATCACACCAAAAATGGGTGAGGCTTATGAAATAGGGGCTAAATTTAAATAGGATTTTTGGTGGAAAGAAGGATAAATTAACACAAGTTTATAATCTATATTTTGGTTTTTGCTATAGTTTTATAAAACTAAAAAAGGAGATTTTGTGAAAATCATTCAATGGAATAGGGCGGAATTTAGCCCAAAAGAAGTAAAAATCAATGTTTTAATTGACAATGAAAAAGGTAAAGAAATTCAAATTTTATTAGCTAAAGATAGTGTTGTGAAAGAGCATAAAGCTCCTTTTGCTATACATATTCAAGTTTTAAGCGGTAAAATTTGGTTTGAAGTGGAAAAGGAAAAATTTGAATTAAATGCTTTAGATATGATAAGCCTAGAGGCAAATATAGCGCATTCTTTAGGTGGATTAGAAAATTCTATAATAAGATTGAGTTTAAATAAATCAGATAGTATTCAAAGAGTAAATGCTGTGCTTAAAAAGCCTTAAAGTAATTTTAAGGCTTTAGGGCTTAATAAGAAGCAATGAAATTTGCTATTCTTTCTAAACCTTTTTTGATAAGCTCATCGCTTGTGGCATAAGAAAGCCTAAAATATCCATCCATTCCAAAACCTATACCTGGAACAACGGCAACTTTTTCTTGTTCAAGCAATTTTTGGCAAAATTTCATAGAATCTTTTTCTATTTTTTGTATATTTACAAAAAGATAAAAAGCACCTTCTGGTTTATAAACGCTGATATTTGGGATTTGTTTAAGCATATCTAAGGCTAAGTTACGGCGTTTTTCAAAGGCTTGAAGCATTTTTTCTATATCTTTATCACATTCTCCATTTAAAGCAGGAATGGCTGCATGTTGAGTAATGGAGCAAATATTTGAAGTGCTTTGTCCTTGAAGTCTTTTAACGGCTGAAATTAGGGCTTTATTTTTGCTTGCCATATAGCCAAAACGCCATCCTGGCATAGCTCCACATTTGCTAAGTCCGTTAATGGTCACGGTGCGTTTTAAAGCATCTTCGCTTACACTTGCAAAAGCTACAAAATCAAAACCATCATAGCGAAGTTTTTCATACATTTCATCACTTAAAACAGTAATTTGCGTTCCTTCTAGAATTTTAGCAATTTGAGTTAATTCTTCTTTAGAATAAATCGATCCCACAGGATTTGAAGGAGAATTTAGCATCAAAACTTTGGTTTTAGCTGTGATAGCTTTTTTTAATTGTTCAGCGGTAATTTTAAAGCCATTTTCTTCTAAGCCTTCTATAAATACAGGTTTTCCACCTGCAAATTTTACCATTTCAGGATAGCTTACCCAGTAAGGACTAGGAATAATCACTTCATCATCTTTTTCTACTAAACATTCTATACATTCAAAAAGAGAGTGTTTTGCACCTACATTGGTGATGATTTCATTTGTTTCGTAATCAAGATTATTATCTTTTTTAAATTTGATTTGAATAGCTTTTAATACTTCAGGAATTCCCGCAACAGCAGTGTATTTTCCACATCCTTTTTCAATAGCACTTATAGCGGCATTTTTGATGGTTTGCGGTGTGTCAAAATCAGGTTCGCCTGCTGAAAAACTAATGATATCCTCGCCTTTAGCTTTAAGTTCATTGGCAAGTGCGGTGATAGCTAAAGTGATAGATTCTTCTAAAACTTGAGATCTTTTTGTAAGCATTTTTCAATCCTTAATAATTTTTGTTTAATTTTAGCAGAAAATTGCATTTTTGTAATAAATTTAATTTAAAAATGAGTTATAAAATTCAATAAATGTGAAAATTTGTATTAATTTTTAGGAAAAATTAATACGCATAATAATACATATAATTTTATGTATTATAAAAATTATTATTTTTGTGATTCAGGTCGTTTTAATATAAGATTTTCAAGTTCTAAAATTTTATTTTCTAGCTTTTCTAATTTATCATCGCAATTTGCATCTATGGCTCTAATGTTTTTATTTTTACGCTCTTCGATAATATAAGCAGGAATTCCAACGGCAGTTAAATTTGCACCTACATCTTTAACCACTACAGCATTTGAGCCTATTTTGGCATTTTCTCCTATGGTGATATTGCCAAGTATTTTTGCGCCTGAACCTATGATTACTCCTTTTTTTATGGTTGGATGACGTTTAGTGCCTTTTTCAAGACTTGTTCCGCCTAAAGTAACGCCTTGATAAATCAAAACATCATCTTCTATGATTGCTGTTTGGCCTATAACCACTCCATTGGCATGATCTATAAAAACACGCCTTCCAAGTTCTGCACCAGGGTGCAAATCTACTCCAGTTAGAAATTGTGAAATTCCGCTAATCATCCTAGCAATGCGTTTAAAATTTCTTATGTAAAAAAAATGTGCAAAGCGGTAATTTACTACAGCCCATACTCCAGGGTAATTAAAAAAAAGTTCTATACAAGAATTAAAAGCTGGATCTTGTGCCTTTGGTTGAGAAAAATCTTCTTTTATAATACCCCAAAAATTCATCTAAACTCCTATGCTTTTTAAATAACCATTATCATTTAAGAAAAGATAAAGTTCACCTAAAATATGCTTTTTTTGCTTGTCGTTGACAAGCTTAGAATTACTTATGCGTTCATTAAGTATATCCATGATAGCGTGTATATCATAGTCTAAATCTTCTAAGGCATCAAGTATGGATTGTGCTTCTATAATCCCCTCAACTTCATAGCCTTTTTCATTGATACTTATAATAGCTTCAGTAGGATGAGTAAAAAGATTGTGTTTCATTCCAAGTACTTCTTGATAGGCACCTACAAGGAAAAACCCTAGAAAATAATTTTCTTTTTCTACATCTACATCGTGTAAAAATAAAGGTTTATCTTTAGAGTATGAAATTTCTCCATCACTATCGCAGGTTATATCCCAAATACTCGCACTTCGAGTCGGTTCTTCATCTAAGCGATCAAGTGGCATGATGGGGAAATTCTGTTCTAAACCCCAAAAATCAGGCATGCTTTGAAAGAGTGAAAAATTTACCAAATACCTTTCTTGTACTTCATCTTGTATGGCAAGTAAATCCGCAGGATTTTGCTTATCGCCTAAAAGTAAGATAGCTTTTTTTGTAATCAAATGAGTTAAAATTTCAGCATTGGAGCGATCTTGTAAATCCACATAGCCTAAATCAAAAAGAGTTAAAATACTCTCTAAATGATCTATGCTATCGTGCAAGTATTCTAAAGCATTAGAAGGTTTTATACTTTTATAAAGATCATAAAGCTCATCGATAAGTTTTGGATTTTGTTTTTTAAGTATGAGTTTGTTTTCTGCATATTCTTGAGAAAAAAGTTCCAATACAGGAGCGATTAAAACAGCATGATTAGCTGCTACAAAACGCCCACTTTCTATGAAAATATCAGGTTCTAAATCTTTTTTTTGTTCGGCTATGTTTTTTAGGATAAAAACTACATCGTTAGCGTACTCCCTTAAGGTATAATTTCTACTTTTTTCATTTTTAAATTGTGAGTATTCCACAGCTAAACCGCCACCAAGATTGATAGCTTTTAGATTTTTAGCTCCCATTTTTCTAAGTTCTGTGTAAATATTTCCTGCTTCGTTTAAGGCTTTTTTTAAAGGATGAATTTCGGTAATTTGTGAGCCTAGATGAAAGTGAATCATGGTAAATTGTTCTAAAAGTTTGTTTTCTTTGAGTAAATTTACTGCTTCTATGAGTTCAGTGGATGTAAGTCCAAATTTAGAATTAATCCCACCGCTTTTTGCCCAAATTCCAACTCCAGCAGAATGCAAACGCACACGTAAGCCTATATTTGGTTTGGGTTTAAAGCGTTCTTTGGCTATGTCTATGATAGCTTCAAGTTCATTAAGTCCTTCTATGGTTAAAGTGATATTATGTCCCATTTCAGCTGCGATAAAGCCTATATTGATAAGTTCTCTATCTTTAAAGCCATTTACTGTAATAGGTGCGCCTTCGTTATTATAAGCCATAGCGAGTAAAAGCTCTGCCTTAGAACCTGCTTCAAGTCCGTAGTTATAGTCTTTTCCAAGCTTTACAAGATTTTTTACAAAACCAGGGTATTGATTGACCTTTAAAGGATAAACAGCGTTAAATCCTCCTTTATAGCCAAATTCTTTTCTTGCTTTATTGAAATTTCCGTAAATATTTTCAATTTGTTTTTGAATAAGATGAGGAAATCTTAAAAGTAAAGGCCCCTTGTATCCATCATCTCTTAATTCTTTAACTATATCAATAATAGCAGGTTTTTTCTCATGATTGATACAAACTTTACCATTTTTGATAATAAAATTTTCATTTCCCCAAATATCAATACCATAATCCATTATAAAACCTTCTTTAAGTCTGAAATTTTAATCATTTTTTCTTCTTTTTTTGCTAAATTTTTATAAAACAAACTTTCATTTTGTGCTTCATTTTCTCCCATACAAAGAAAAATTTCAGCATTATTTTTATCCGCGTTTTCGAGATGTTTAGCTAGTTTTCTTGCTTCATAGCTTAAAAGCACTTTATGTTCTTTTCTTAAATTTGTAGCGATATGCAAAAGTTTTTGGATATAAATTTCATCCATAGCACAAAGATAAATTCCTTCTCTTTGAACCTTTTCTTCTTTTTGTTCTAAAATGGCTATAATTCTTTCTATGCCCATGGCAAAACCTACACCAAAACCACTTTTTCCATCAAGATATTCAATAAGTCTATCATATCTTCCGCCCCCAGCAATAGCAGCTTTTGCACCAATTTTATCACTAATGAATTCAAAAGCCGTTTTAGAGTAGTAATCAAGCCCTCTAACAAGCTTAGAATCCACTTCAAAATCCACTCCATTTTCTTTTAAAATGCTTTGTAAAATTTCAAAGTCTTTTTGACAAGATGAGCATAAATTTTGATTTAAAAGCGGAGCATCGTTAAGTAAGCTTTGGCAATGTTCATTTTTACAGTCTAAAACACGAATAGGATTTAAGTTTTTTCTACGCAAACAATCCTCGCAAAAACCTTCTTTGCTATCTAAAAAATGTATTAAATTTTCACGATATTTTGGCATACATTTTAAACAGCCTAAAGAGTTAATCAGTAGTTTAAATTTAATATCCAAGCGTGAAAAAATTTCTACTAACATTAAAATAATACTTGCATCTTCATAAACGCTTGCATTTCCAAAACTTTCAACGCCAAATTGATGAAATTCTCTTAAGCGTCCCTTTTGGGGTCTTTCATAGCGGAACATAGAGCCATGATAAAACCATCTTTTCACACTAGTGTTTTTATCGAGTTTTTTTTCTATATAGGCACGCACCACCCCAGCAGTTCCTTCAGGACGCATGCAAACATGATTTTCGCCTTTATCGATAAATTCATACATTTCTTTACCTACTATATCAGAACTTTCTCCTACGCTTCTTTTAAAAAGGGTGCAAAGTTCTAAATGCGGTGTATTGATAAAAGTAAAGCCATAGTTTTTAGCTACTTCTTCACAGGTTTTAATCACTTTTTCATAATAATATGCATCTTTGTCTAATAAATCTTTCATTCCTTTTAAAGCGTTAATCATTGTAAAAATTCCTTTATTTGTTGGTGTAATTTTTCTTTACTTTCTTTTGCGTCAAGTGTTAAAATTTCTACAGAAATTTTTTCTTTTAAAAAATGAAGCACTTTTTCGAGTTTGTCCTGTACACTTAAAAAATACTCAATGCCACGTTTTTCTATACTATCTAGTTCTTTTTGACTGAGGCGTTCTTGGATAAGGTTTGCATCTCCTTTTAAAAAGATAATTTTTTGTGGAAAAAAATTTTCTAAAGCGAAACTATTTAAAGCAAAAAGTAAATCGTTTTCAAAATCTTTGGCATAAGCCATGCCTGAAATAAAACTTCTATCGCTAATAATGAGTTTGTTTTGATTGGTTTTTAAGATTTCTTCAAAATGTTGAGCACGATCAGCTAAAAAAAGCAAGAGTTCAGCTCTTTTGCTAATAGGAAGAGTTTTACTAAGTAAAATTTCTCTTAAATGTTTTCCAAGTTCTGTTCCACCAGGTTCGAGTGTGAAAATGGCGTCTTTATAAATTTCTTTTAAAAGTAAAATTTGCGTACTTTTTCCTACGCAGTCAATACCTTCAAAAACTACATACAAGATTGATCCTTTAAAAAAGGTAGAATTTCTTTTGGAACAAGAGAACTTACATCACCCCCATGTGCTACTATAGAACGCACAATAGAACTTGAAATAAAAGCATGTTTTAGACTTGGCATAAGATAAATGGTTTCCATATCTTCCCAAAGTGCGTGATTTGCATAGCCAATTTGCAATTCGTATTCAAAATCACTCACCGCTCTAAGTCCACGGATTATAGTATTAACTTTTAATTCTTTGGCTAAATCTACAAGTAAATTATCAAAAGCAATGATTTTAACATTTTTTAAATTTTGTGTTGCAAGCAGGGCTAGTTCTTTGCGTTTTTCTAAATCATAGCAAGGTTTTTTATGTTCACTTTTTGCTATGGCAACGATGACTTCATCAAAAATTTTTAAAGCTCGTTTGATAACATCTAAATGTCCGTTGGTAATAGGATCAAAAGTCCCAGGATATAAACAAGTCATTTTTGCTCCAATTTTTTTTAAAAATATAACAAATTTAAACTAAAAATTTTGCCATTTTTCATATAAATTGTGTTTTATTTCTAAAAGATCTAGCCATTTACCTACGATAAAATTTTCCATTTGTTCTAGATTGTTTGCTTTAGAATAACTTGCGATAATAGGAGGTGCGATAATAACTCCCATTTGGCTAAGTTTTAACATATGTTCTAAATTTAAAGTAGAAAAAGGCATTTCACGTACGCCTAAGATGAGTTTTTTTCTTTCTTTTAAGGCCACTGCTGCAGCACGCATTAAAAGAGTGTCTGCAAAACCAGCGTGAATTTTTGCTAAACTTGAAATCGAACAAGGAGCAATGATAGTTTTTTCTATTCCAAAAGATCCACTTGCTACACTTAGACTTAAATTTTTATCATCTAAAAAATGAGTGTATTTAAAATTTTCTTGACAAATTTCTTCTAAATTTGCTTCATTTTCAGCTTTGAAACTAAGTTTTGCACCTTGAGTTAAAATACAATAAAGTTCGCATTGATTTTCTAAATTTTTTAATAATTTTAAGCCTAAATTGACACTGCTTGAACCAGAAATTCCTAATAAAACCTTCATTGTATAATCATCCTATTTTTACCCACTACGATGCCTTGCATAACTTTACCTTCTTTGTTTTTTGCACGAATCCTTTCGCCCATATTTGCACTTTGCAAAGCCACAAGTTCGATTAAAACATCAACATTTGCTTCACTTAAAACTCCGATTATAGGATCATTTCGGCGTATTAAAGCTGTGGTTTTAAACATATTTGCTCTTAAAATGGCGTTTTTGTTAATATTGCTTTTAGCTACAAGATTATCTACATCATCTAAGGTTAAGGCATTTAAAGGAACTTTATCAAAATCAATCAATACGCTTTTATAGTCAAAAGCTCCAAGTTTATCTCCTCTTTTTATAGCGCGTTCGCTTTTTAAAACTTCTAAATTTGCTTGAATGAAATATCTAAAAAATACATTTTTTTGTATATTTTGCGGAGTTTTAAATTCAGCCCTTAAAAAGCCTTGTGCTTGATTAAAACGCCCATTAGCGATTCTTAGAAATTCATATTGATCAAAATCTTTAGGCAATGATGTTATTTTTAAATCAATTTGAGAAATTATAATTTTAGGAAAATTATTTCTAAATTCTTTAGCTAGTGCTGTTTTGATTTCTTCTAAACTAGTTGCTTGGATATAATTTATCACAATAAAAAAAGTTAAAAAAATAATTTTCATTTTTATCCTAAGAATTATAATGCAATAAATAGTATTTTAGCTTTTATAAGTTTAACAAAGCCTTTAGAAGGCTTTGTATAGAGTTAAAAAGTAGGGATAACAGAGCCTTTGTATTTTTCTATGATAAAATTTTTAATTTTATCGCTTGTTAAAATTTCTTTAATAACAAGACTTTTTTGACTTGTTTCTTCACCTTTTCTTGCAGCTAAAACAATAGCATATAAACTATCTTTATCTTCTATAAAAATACCATCTTTTAAAGGGTTTAAACCTGCTCCAAGAGCATAGTTTGTGGTAATAACAGCCAAATCAGTATCATTTAGGGCTCTTGGAAGTTGTGCGGCTTTAAGCTCTATAAATTTAAGTTTTTTTGGATTTTTACTTATGTCAATAGGGGTTTTAAGGGTGTTTTGACTTTTAAATTCTATTAAATTTGCTTTAGCTAGTAAATCAAGGGCTCTGCTTTCATTGGTAGCATCATTAGGTATAGCGATTTTAGCACCATTAGGAATGTCTTTTATATCTTTTATGGAGTTAGAATATATAGCCATAGGAACTAAAACAATAGCACCTAAAGAACTTAAATTTGTTCCTTTGTGGGTATTAAAATCATCTAAAAAAGGTTTATGCTGATATAAATTTGCATCTAAATCTTTCTCATTTAAAGCGATATTAGGTATATTATAGTCATTAAATTCCTTAACTATTAACTTCCAACCTTTTTCTTGAAATAAGGGTTTAGAGAAATTTAAAATTTCAGCATAAGGCGTTGGTGTTGCACCTATGATTATGGTTTTATCTGCCCCAAAACTAAGGCTAATTGTAAATAAAACACTTAAAAATATTTTTTTAATATTCATGCTATACTCCTAAAAAGCTGGGATTAATATATCTTTATAATGTTTATTAATGATGGCTTTAAATTTATCGCTTCTTAAAATTTCATCAATTACTTTGGTTTTTTCGCTATTTTTATCTTCTGAGCGTACCGCAACATAATTTACATAAGGGCTATTTTTATCTTCCCTAAAAATAGTATCTTTACTTGGATTCAGACCGGCTCCAAGTGCGAAATTAGAATTAATTATAGCAATATCAACATCATCTAAAGCTCTTGGAAGTTGTGCGGCTTTAAGTTCTATAAATTTAAGTTTTTTTGGATTTTTGTTTATGTCCAATGGGGTTTTTAGAGTATTTTTGTTAAGCTCTATTAATTTTGCTTTCTCTAAAAGCTCTAAAGCTCTGCTTTCATTGGTCGCATCATTAGGTATAGCAACTCTAGCACCTTCTTTAAGATTTTCTAAATTTTTGATTTTTTTACTATAAACTCCTACTGGAGCTATAAGTACAGGCGTTGTTGCAATTAAATTTGAACCTTTTTTTAGGTTGTATTCTTCTAAAAAAGGTTTGTGTTGATATAAATTTGCATCAAGTTCTTTTTCCTCTAATGCACGATTGGGCAAAATATAGTCTGAAAATTCTACTATTTTAAGCTCATACCCTTTGTTTTTAAAATCATCTTTCATTAGTTCTAGTAAGCTACCAAAAGGATTTGGAGTGGCTCCTATAGTAATGTTTTGTGCAAATAGGCTAGATAAATTTAGAATGCAAGCGAGTATAATAATTTTAAATAAATTCATAAAAACTCCTTTGTATTTAAAAAAAAGTCCCTAGGCAAGGGACAAAATTAAAAAGCAGGTAAAACAGATCCGTTGTATTTTTCTATGATAAATTGTTTGATTTTATCACTTTGTAGAGCTTGGATTAAGGCTTTGATTTTTGGATCGTTTTCATGTCCCACTCTTACAACAAGAATGTTTGCATACGGGCTTTCTTTATCTTCGATAAATACACTATCTTTTGCAGGATTTAGATTTGCAGAGAGAGCGTAGTTGGAATTAATTACAGCAAAATCAACATCATCTAAAGCTCTTGGAAGTTGTGCGGGCTTTAATTCTACAAATTTAATTTTTTTAGGATTGTTTATAATATCAAGAGGTGTTTTTAAAGCCTTATCTTTAAATTTTACCAAACCTTTTTTTGCAATAATATCTAAAGCTCTACTTTCATTGGTTGGATCATTTGGAATGGCGATTTTAACCCCTTCTTTAATATCATCTAGACTTTTATATTTCTTGGAGTAAACAGCCATAGGTTCTATGTGTATGGCAGCTACTTTGATAAGTTTGGTGCCTTTGTTTTTATTAAATTCTTCCAAATAAGGAGTATGTTGGAAAAAATTTGCATCGGCTTCTCCGTTATCAACAGCTAGATTGGGCAAAACATAATCTGTAAATTCTTTGATTTCAAGTTTATAGCCTTGTTTTTCTAAATCAGGTTTTGCTTGTTCTAGGATTTCAGCATGAGGAACAGGAGTTGCTGCAACTGTGATGATTTCTAATGCATTTGCATTAAGACTTAATGTTAAAATACTTGCTATAAATAAAGATTTGATTTTCATTTTTTTCCTTTTTAGTCATTTTGTGCTTGCTTTAATCTTAATAAATTCACTCTGACTATCAGGAAGAAGCGTATAAAAACTTGTTGATAGCCAGATTAACGCATCTGATACATCATTTTAATTCCTTTAATTTTTTGTTTAAATTTTACTTAAAAAAACTTATATTTATCTTAAAAGGAGATATAATCTCCTTATTTTTTGAAACCTTTATAAAGCAAACTTCCTAAAAATAAGATAAAAATAATTGCTTGCCAAAAGAAATTTTCATCATTGTTTATATTGATAACTATACTAACTCCAAGTAAAATCAATAGAGTGGCAATGATATATGTAGTTTTACTATTTTTAGCCCAAGTATAAAATAAATTACCTAGAATTTGAACTAACTGAACTAATATAAGTAAAATAACTACAGTTTGAATCATAACTTCTTTGTTAAATCTTTCATAACCATAGCGAATAGCGACATCTCCCAAACCTCCACCGCCGACAGTTCCAGCAAGAGCAGAAAAACCAATGGTAAAGATTAAAGTTAGAGTAATTCCGCTAATTATAGCAGGAAGAGCCTCACTAAAGATAACCTTGAAGATAATTTGAATATTGCTAGAGCCATAACTTTTTGCTGCTTCTATGATTCCTTTGTCTATTTCTTTAAAAGCACTTTCAAGCATCTTTGCCAAATAAGGAGCTATTCCGATAGCTAATGGAACTATGGCGGCATTTGTACCTATGCTGGTGCCTACTATGATTTTAGAAAGTGGTAAAAGAACAACTATAAGAATTAAAAATGGAAAGGCACGCAGTATATTTGTAATAAAATCTAAAATGCTATAAGCGATTTTATTTTCTTTAATTCCGTTTTTATCCCAAATAGCAAGTAAAATTCCAGGAATAATAGCCAATAAAAATCCAAATAGTACAGCCATTAAACTCATATAAATTGTTTCATTAAGTGCAGGTTTTAAAATGTTCTCATAATTTTCACTGAAACTTGTGATAGAACTTAAACTCACTTCTTTAATATCCTGCCAAGAAAATTCATTAAAAAATTGAGAAATTCTACCAAAAAAAGCACTGATGATAGAGATGTTTTCTTCATTCATGATGCCACCTCCCATAATACTCCACTTTTTTCTATGTAATCAAGAACCTTGTCTTTATCCTTTTCATTTATATTTATAACTAAATTTCCTAAGGCTTTTCCATTAAGTTTTTCTATTTTACCCCAAACTATGTTAAAGTCTATATTTAGAGTTCTTGCCATATGAGTGATGACGCTATTTTGGGCAACTTCTTTTGGAAAGTAAAGTTTGATATTAAGTCCGTGTTTAGGCAAAAAATCACTTTCTCCTAAAAATTCTTTCATTTTGGCATTAGGCTTTAAAAAAAGCTCATCAATTGCTCCACTTCCTATGATTTGTCCATGTTCAAGCAATAAAGCTTTTTGAGCTATGTCTTTTACCACATCCATTTCGTGAGTTACTAAAACAACAGTAATCCCAAATTCAGTATTGATTTTAGATATAAGCTCTAAAATATTTTTTGTAGTGTTTGGATCAAGAGCCGAAGTAGCTTCATCACTAAGTAAAATTTTTGGGTTTAAAGCTAAGGCTCTAGCAATAGCAACGCGTTGTTTTTGCCCCCCACTTAGTTCTCTTGGGTAGGATTTGTTTTTATGATCAAGTCCTACGATTTCAAGTAAAGAATTGACTTTTTGGGCAATTTCTTTTTCACTCATGTATTCTTTATTAAAAAGCTTGGCATGAAATTTACACTGAGTATAGTGTGTTCTTAAAGGTATAGCAACATTTTCAAATACATTTTTGCGCTCCATTAGGGCAAAATTTTGAAAAATCATCCCTATATCTTTTCTAAGCACTCTTAGCTCTTTTGATTTTTTTTGACTTAAATCTTTAATTTCTTGATCAAAGACTTTTAAGCTTCCTTCTTGATAATTCTCAAGTCCATTAATACATCTTAAAAGAGTGGATTTTCCAGCTCCACTATGACCTACTATGGCGTAAATTTCACCCTTTTTAATCTCCAAAGAAACATCGTTTATCACGAGTTCCTTGCCATAATATTTTTTTAAATTTTTTATTTTTATCAAATTTTCAACCTCTTAGATTTTGAAGTTCAACTGATATTTTTTCAAGCTGAATTTTTAAATTTTCTAGAGCTTCTTTATTTTGCTCCACCACCTCTTTAGGTGCGTTAGCAGTGAATTTTTCATTTGAAAGCATGGAGTTAAGCTTGAAGCTTTCTTTTTCAAGCTTATTTTTTTGATTTTCAAGTCTTGTTAAAATACCACTTAAATCAACATTTTCAAGCGTAATGAAAATTTCTAAATTCTCGCTAACATCACATATTGCCTTTGGTAATTTTTCTTCACTAAATTCTATTTGCTCGCACTTTGCGAGCATCATGATAAAATTCATATAAGCTTTGATTTCATTTTTGATTTTTTTATCGTTAAATTTGATATAAGCTTTTTCTATTTTAGAATTTCCAAGATCGATTAAACTTTTAGCACGGCGGATACCAACTATGCTTTCTATAAGTAAAGAAAAGATTTTTTCTATATTTTTATCTTGTTCTTTAAATTTTGGATATTTGCTTATCATAATAGAAGGGCTTGTTTTAAGTTCTGTATCGCTTAGTTTATGATATAAATATTCACTGATAAAAGGCATAAAAGGATTTAAGAGCTTTAAAGCTTCTTTGAAAATACTACCAAGTTCTTTAACGCTTGATTTTTCTGCTTTGCTAAGCTCTATACCCCAATCGCAAAAATCATCCCAAAAGAATTTATATAGAGTATTGGCTGCATCATTAAAGCGATAATTGTCTAAATTTTCTCTTACATCCTTAACACAAGTTTGAAATTTGGCATAAATATATTTTGCTAATTCTGAATGAAGTGTGATATTTTCCAAATCTTCAAATTTACTTTCATTTAAAAGCAGATAATTTGTAGCATTATAAATTTTATTTGTAAAATTTCTAACTTGTAAAAGTTTATCATTGCTAAGTTTAATATCGCGTCCTTGTATAGCAAGAAGTGCTAAAGTAAAGCGTAAAATATCGGCACTATATTCTTTAATACTTTCATTTGGATCGATGACATTTCCAAGACTTTTACTCATTTTTCTACCTTGCTCATCTTTCACAAGAGCGTGTAAATAAATATCTTTAAAAGGAAGTTGATGTAAGGCATTAGTGCTTTGAAACATCATTCTAGCCACCCAGAAAAATAAAATATCAAAACCTGTAATGAGTAAAGAATTGGGATAAAAATCTTTTAAATCCTTTTCAGACCAAATTTTATCTTTACCCCAATTTTCATTCCCCCAGCCTAGAGTACTCATAGCCCAAAGTCCTGAAGAAAACCAAGTATCAAGTACATCTTCATCTTGTTTGAAATTTTGACTTTGACATTTTGGACAAGTTTTAGGCGTATGTTGGCTTGCCCATTCATGAGAGCATTCGCAATAATACACAGGAATTTGATGCCCCCACCAAAGTTGTCTTGAAATACACCAATCTCTTAAATCTTTCATCCAAGCATTAAAGCTATTTATCCAGTGATTTGGATAAAATTTGCTTTCGCCAAGTGCAACTTTTTCTATACTTTCTTGGGCGATTTCTTTTTTTACAAACCATTGCTTGGAGATATAAGGTTCAACTACATTGTTGCAACGATAACAATATCCTACCTGATTATTATGTTCTTCTATTTTTTCTATAAAGCCAAGACTTTCAAGTTTGGCTACGATTTTTTCTCTTGCTTCTAAGCGTTCTAAACCTTGAAACTCTAAACAATGTTCGTTTAAAATTCCTTTTTCATTAAAAACGCTTATAAATTCTAAATTATGTCTAAGTCCTACTTCATAATCGTTCATGTCATGAGCGGGAGTAACTTTTACAACTCCTGTTCCAAATTCTTTTTCTACATGCTCATCAGCTATAATTTTAATGGCTTTTTTACTTATAGGCAAAATCACTTCTTTGCCCACAAATTTAGTATAGCGTTCATCGTCAGGATGTACCATAACTGCAGTATCGCCAAAAAAAGTTTCAGGACGCGTTGTGGCTACTACTAAAAATTCATCGCTATCTTTTAAAAAGTATTTAATATGATAAAGTTTTCCTTTGTTTTCTTTGTATTCAACTTCTATATCACTTAAAGCGCCATCGTGAGTACACCAATTTATCATGTAGTTTCCACGTACAATAAGTCTTTTATCATAAAGTTCTACAAAGGCTTTTTTTACGGCATTAACCAAACCTTCATCCATAGTAAAACGCAAGCGACTCCATGCAGGAGTGATGCCTAGTGTTCTCATTTGGTCTAAAATTTTTCCACCGCTTTGCTCTTTCCACTCCCAGACTTTTTCTATAAATTTTTCTCTACCTAGTTCTTCTTTTTTAATGCCTTGAGCAAGAAGTTGTTTTTCTACAACATTTTGAGTAGCAATACCTGCGTGATCAAGCCCTGGTTGATAAAGAACCTTATAGCCATCCATTCTTTTGTAACGCGTCATAATGTCTTGTAGAGTAAAAGTTAAAGCATGTCCTATGTGTAAAACTCCAGTGACATTAGGAGGAGGCATCATAATGCAGAAATTTTTATCTTTTTCTTGTATGGTTTTATTGCCATCGATCTCAAAATATCCGCGTTCTTCGCAAATTTGATAATACTCTTTTTCTAAATTTTTATCATACATTATTTGCCTTTATTGTTTTAGCTTATTTAATAGAGCTAATTTCTATAATTTCACAAAACGGGAAGAAATATTGTGCTGTATTAAGTCCAGTTTTCAAACTTTTGATATGTTTAGAAAAATCACTTCCTTTGCCATCTTTTTTAATTTGAAGTTTAAGTCTTTCTAAAATTTCTTCACGTGCTACATGTTCATTTAATTCTTTTGGATTGTTTAAATATGGGCTTAATCTATCTAAGCTAATATATTTATAAGCTTTTTTCATATCTGAAAAGATAATTTCTTTGTTATAGATAGTTAATTTCATTTCCCCTTTTGGTAGCATTTTAACAAAAATACTTAGATAATAATCTTTTGCATTATCTTGTATAACGCTTAGCATATCTTTTAACAGATTGATTCTATATTGGCTTAAAAATTTTCCATCTAAAATATAAACTTTCATATTTTCTGTACTAAGTTCAGGTTCTAAACGACTGTTTTTTCCTATGCTTAGATACTCTCTAGCGGTATTTAGATATTTATTTTTGTTTGACTTGTTTGATTGAAGTTCTTTTTTTACGGCTCTCTCTCTTTCTAAGATCTTTTGTTGTTTGCTGATTTCTTTTTTAAGAGCTTCTATTTTGGCTTGTTTATTTTCTTGTTTTAATTTTTCTTTATCCGTATCTAAAATTTGCTTATTTTCATTTGTATTAATATTATTACTTGTATTGGTGTCATTATTTAAGCTTTGATTGTTTTCGCTTATTGGCGTATTAAATGTATTGTTATTTAAGCTTTGATTTTCATCTAATGGGTTTGTTTCTTGCTTTTGGATGGTATTGTTATTAATATTTATATCTGATGAACTATTGTTGGTTTGGATCGAGGGCGAATAGGAATTATCGTAGTTATTAGTATACGATTTTTGCTCGGTGTAAGTGTTGGTGTTTAAGGTGTAATTCTTTGGTTTTGAATATTCAAAAAGATAATAATAGGTTCCACCTAATATCACAATAATAGCAATTAATATGCCAACAATAATAGAAAAAATTTTCAAATTCATTTGCTATCCCTTAAAAACAGAAAGTTAAATAATTTTAGCATTGTACTATAATCTAATATAAAGTAATTTTAAATTTTTATATTTTTAAGTAATTTTTTTTTATAATTTTAACTTTTATAAGGAAAATAATGCCACTTTCAAAATTAAATAATGAACAATATCTTGCTGCTACTGCTGATTTTGGACACAATCTTGTTATTGCAAGTGCAGGGACGGGAAAAACTTCTACTATTGTTGCAAGAATTTCTTATCTTTTAAGCAAGGGAGTGACACCTCAAAAAATTATGCTTTTGACTTTCACAAATAAAGCCAGTAAAGAAATGATAGGGCGTTTAGGGAAATTTTTTGATAAAAATATTACCAGTAAAATACTTGCAGGAACTTTTCATAGTACGGCTTATACCTTACTTAGAAATGCGGATAAAAATATAATTTTAAAGCAAGCAAGCGAGTTAAAAACTCTACTTAAAAGTGTCTATGAAAAAAGAACCTTTAGGCATTTAAGTGATATAAAACCTTATCAATCAAGTTATTTATATGATCTTTATTCTTTGTTTCAAAACAAAGCACACAATCAAGATTTTTATACTTGGTTTTGTCAAAACTATGAAGAACAAAGTATTTATGCTGAAATTTATGAAGATATTTTAAAAGAATATGATAATGAAAAAAAGCGTTTTAATTATGTAGATTTTAATGACTTACTTATCAATCTAAAAGAGCTTTTAAAAGAAGAAAAATATGAATTTGATGAAATTTTAGTGGACGAATATCAAGACACAAATACTTTGCAAAGTTCCTTAATAGAGGCTTTTCATAGTAAAAGTTTGTTTTGCGTAGGGGATTATGATCAAAGTATTTATGCTTTTAATGGAGCGGATATTAATATCATAGGTGGGTTTAAAGATCGTTTTAAAGATGCAAAAATTTTTTCTTTAAATAAAAACTACCGTTCATCAAGAAGTATTTTAGCTTTGGCTAATAAAGTGATTTTAAATAACGAAAGATTATATCCAAAAGAACTTATTGTTACAAGAAATGATGAGTTTAAAGCCCCATCTTTGCTTACTTTTGAAGAATTATTTGATCAGTATCAAAATATAGCCAAAATGATACTTACAAGCGGAGTAAGTTTGGAAGAAATTGCCGTGATTTTTCGCAACAACTCAAGTGCTGATGGGGTTGAAGTAGCTTTAAGGGAGCAGGGCATTGCAAGTGTGAGAAAGGGAAGTGGAAGTTTTTTTGAAAGTTTGGAAGTTAAAGCTTTTAGCTCCATGCTTGCGCTTGTGGTAAATCCTAAAGATATCATGGCTTTTATTCATTTGGTTCAATATACCAAAGGTGTGGGTGGAGTTTTAGCAAAAGAAATTTTTGACGCACTTTTAAAATTAGGGCATGGAAATTTAATAAAAGGTTTTTTAGATCCTGATAAAAATGTAAATTTGCAAAATCATCAAAAAAGAAATTATCAACTTGGGCTTTTTGCAGATTTGGAAGAATTAGCCAGCGAAACTCGTTTTAAATTTGAGAGTGAATTTGATGCACATCCTATTTTAAGACTTTCAAAAATCAATGATTTGTGCGCTAGAAATTTGGAAAAAATCTATCTTTTTTTAAAAAAAGCTATGGAAATAAAACATTCTTTGACTTTAGTCAATTTAATTTGTGAAAATTCTTTTTATAGAGAAATTTGCGAAGAACTTGCAATCAAAAGAGCGACAAATAAAGCAGGGCAGGTGGATTTATTAAGAAAGAGTGAAAATTTAGAAAAAATAGAAACAAAATTCAATGTTTTAAAAGAGCTTACAAAAAATTATAGCGATATTTACAAGTATTATAATTTTCTAACTTTAGGTGCAAGCGAAATGAGTAGTGGCAAAGGAGTTAATTTGCTTAGCGTGCATGCAAGTAAGGGCTTGGAATTTGATCTTGTTTTTGTGATTGATCTTGCGCAAGGTCGCTTTCCTAATCAAAAGCTTATGGGAATGGGTGGAAGCTTAGAAGAAGAAAGAAGACTTTTTTATGTTGCGGTAACTAGGGCAAAAAATATACTTTATTTAAGTTATGCTAAATATGATAAAAACAAAAAAACTTCTTTTGCTCCTTCTCGTTTTCTTATAGAAGCAGGGCTTTGCAAGGGAGAGTTAACTATAGATTGATAGAATTTTCTTTCAAGTAAGTTATATTATTAAAGAAAGGTTTATTTTATGAAAAAAATATTAATTTTTTAAGTTTAGTAGCAGCAAGTTTTTTAAATGCTAAAATTTTAGTTTATGGTCCAGGTGGTCCTGCTCCTGTGCTAAAAGAGCTTGCTTTAAAATTTGAGGAAAAAACAAAAGAAAAGGTGATTGTAACCGCAGGTCCAACTCCAGCTTGGATAGATAAAGCAAAAGAAAATGCAGATTTGATTTTTTCAGGCAATACTTCAATGATGGATGATTTTGCTAAAAAAATTCCAAGTTTAAGTTTGGAAAATTTAAGCGTTTTAAATGTGCGTCCATCAGGTATTATCGTGCGTCCAAATAATCCAAAAAATATTAAAAATTTTGAAGACATTTTAAAAGATGGTGTAAATGTTATGGTGGTTGATGGTGCAGGACAAGTTGGACTTTATGAAGATATGGCTTTAAAAAGTGCAAAAAGAGAAAATTTGGTAAAATTACGTAAAAATATAAAAATTTATGCTAAAAATTCCAAAGCTGCTGTAGATGAGTGGAATAACAATCCAAATATTGATGCTTTAATCATTTGGTCTCATTGGGCAAAGGCTTTAGGCGATGATAAAGCTTTATTTATCAAAGATAAAAATGCAGTGATTTATCGTGCAGCTGAAATAGCTCCTACAAAAAAAGGTTTAGAAAATAAAAAAGCTTTAGAATTTGTAGATTTTATTAAGAGTAAGGAAGCTCAAAAAGTGTGGAAAAAATATACTTGGAAAGAAGTAAAATAATTTTCAGTGAAATTAAAAATAATTAATGTTTATAGGATATAATCACTCTTAAAACATTAATTGTAATAATGTTTAAAATATCAAAAAAGGAAATTAAATGAGTACAGTAAATTTTAAAGGAAATCCTGTAAAACTTAAAGGAAATTCAGTAGAAGTTGGAGCAGATGCTCCTAAGGTAAATCTTAAAGCTAAAGATTTAAGCGTGATTGAAATCGGTGCAGCGGGTAAAACTCAAATCATTTTAAGTGTTCCAAGCTTAGATACACCAGTTTGTGCTACAGAGGCTAGAGAATTTAATAAAAAAGTAGCCAGTTACAATGGTGCTGAAGTGATTGTAGTAAGTATGGACTTGCCTTTTGCTATGGGAAGATTTTGCAGTACAGAAGGTATTGAAAATTTAAGTGTTGCAAGTGATTTTGTGGCAAAAGAATTTGGTGAAAAATATGGTGTTTTGATAAATGAAGGTGCTTTAGAAGGGCTTTTAGCTCGTGCCGTATTTGTGATTAAAGAGGGTAAAGTGGCATATAAAGAACTTGTAAATGAAATCACAGAAATGCCAGATATTGCAAAACTTGATGCATTTTTTGGTGGTTCTAGCTGCTGCGGTGGTTGTGGTTGCCATTAATTTTGATTAAGCCCATTCTTAGGGCTTAATTTTTACATCTTCATTTTTTTATTATTTTAAGTTGATTATTTTTAATATTTATTTTGTGTAAGAATAATATAAAAAGGACAATAAAACTCCTATAAAATAGAGCTTTAAAATTATTATTTTTATTAAAATTTCAAGAGATTTTTATACTCCATTTTTTATAATAAGATGATTTTTTTATTTTGGAGGAATAAGGATGAATAGAAGGGATTTTATTAAAAATACCGCTATTGCAAGTGCTGCTAGTGTTGCAGGACTTAGTGTTCCAAGCTCTATGCTTGGCGCGCAAGAAGAAGATTGGAAATGGGATAAGGCTGTTTGTAGATTTTGTGGAACTGGCTGTGGAATTATGATAGCCAGAAAAGATGGCAAAATCGTAGCAACAAAAGGCGATCCTGCAGCACCCGTAAATCGCGGACTTAATTGCATCAAAGGTTATTTTAATGCTAAAATCATGTATGGTGAAGATCGCCTTGTTATGCCTTTGCTTCGCATGAATGAAAAAGGCGAATTTGATAAAAAAGGCAAATTTCAACAGGTTTCTTGGCAAAGAGCTTTTGATGAAATGGAAAAACAATTTAAAAAAGCCTACAATGAACTCGGCGTTACAGGTATAGGGATTTTTGGTAGTGGGCAATACACTATCCAAGAAGGTTATGCTGCTTTAAAACTTGCAAAAGCGGGTTTTAGAACAAACAATATCGATCCAAATGCAAGACATTGTATGGCCTCTGCAGTGGTTGGTTTTATGCAAACTTTTGGTGTAGATGAGCCATCAGGCTGTTATGATGATATAGAACTTACAGATACTATTATCACTTGGGGAGCTAATATGGCTGAAATGCACCCAATCCTTTGGTCAAGAGTAAGTGATAGAAAACTAAGTAATCTTGATAAGGTCAAAGTTGTTAATCTAAGCACTTTTTCTAACCGTACTTCAAATATTGCTGATATTGAAATTATTTTTAAACCAAATACAGATTTGGCTATTTGGAACTACATAGCAAGAGAGATTGTTTATAATCATCCAGAGGCTATGGATACGAAATTTATCAAAGAACACTGCGTATTTGCAACTGGTTATGCTGATATTGGTTATGGTATGAGAAATAATCCAAATCATCCAAAATTTAAAGAAAGTGAAAAAGATACAGTTGAAAAAGAAAATGTAATCACTTTAGACGATGAAGAGGCTACTTCTTTATCTTATCTTGGCGTTAAAGCGGGTGATAAATTTGAAATGAAACATCAAGGTGTGGCTGATAAAAACTGGGAAATTTCTTTTGAAGAATTTAAAAAAGGTTTAGCCCCTTATACTTTGGAATACACTGCAAAGGTAGCCAAAGGTGATGATAATGAGTCTTTGGAAGATTTTAAGAAAAAACTTCAAGAATTAGCTAATCTTTACATAGAGAAAAATCGCAAAGTCGTAAGTTTTTGGACTATGGGCTTTAATCAACATACAAGAGGTTCTTGGGTAAATGAACAAGCTTATATGGTGCATTTTTTACTAGGAAAGCAAGCTAAACCAGGTAGTGGAGCCTTTTCTTTAACAGGACAGCCAAGTGCTTGCGGAACGGCTAGGGAAGTAGGGACTTTCTCCCATCGTTTGCCTGCGGATATGGTTGTGGCAAATCCAAAACACAGAGAAATTTCTGAAAAAATTTGGAAAGTTCCTGCAAAGACCATCAACCCAAAACCAGGTTCTCCTTATCTTAATATCATGAGAGATTTAGAAGATGGAAAAATTAAATTTGCATGGGTGCAAGTGAATAATCCATGGCAAAACACTGCAAATGCAAATCACTGGATCGCAGCAGCAAGAGAAATGGATAATTTTATTGTTGTAAGTGATTGTTATCCTGGAATTTCAGCAAAAGTAGCTGATCTTATTTTACCAAGTGCTATGATTTATGAAAAATGGGGTGCTTATGGTAATGCTGAAAGAAGAACTCAACATTGGAAACAACAAGTCTTACCTGTAGGTGCTGCCATGAGTGATACTTGGCAAATTTTAGAATTTGCAAAACGCTTTAAGCTTAAAGAAGTTTGGAAAGAGCAAAAAGTGGATAATAAGCTTACCTTGCCAAGTGTTTTAGAAGAGGCAAAAGCTATGGGTTATAGTGAAGATGATACACTTTTTGATGTACTATTTGCCAATAAAGAAGCAAAAAGCTTTAATCCAAACGATGCTATCGCAAAAGGCTTTGATAATACTGATGTTAAAGGCGATGAGAGAAAAATTCAAGGCAGTGATGGAAAAGAATTTACAGGCTATGGCTTTTTCGTTCAAAAATACCTTTGGGAAGAATATCGTAAATTTGGCTTAGGACACGGCCATGATTTAGCGGATTTTGATACCTATCATAAAGTAAGGGGTTTAAGATGGCCTGTGGTTAATGGCAAGGAAACACAGTGGAGGTTTAATACTAAATTTGATTATTATGCTAAAAAAGCGGCTCCAAATTCAGATTTTGCTTTTTATGGTGATTTTAACAAAATGCTTACAAATGGAGATTTAATAGCTCCTAAAGATGAAAAAGAGCACAGTATTAAAAATAAGGCTAAAATTTTCTTTAGGCCATTTATGAAAGCACCTGAAAGACCAAGTAAAGAGTATCCATTCTGGCTTGCAACAGGAAGGGTTTTAGAGCATTGGCATAGTGGAACTATGACTATGCGTGTGCCTGAGCTTTACCGTGCTGTCCCTGAAGCGCTTTGCTATATGAGTGAGAAAGATGGAGAGAAATTAGGCTTAAATCAAGGTGATTTGGTTTGGGTGGAATCTCGTCGTGGTAAAGTAAAAGCAAGAGTAGATATGCGTGGAAGAAACAAACCGCCTGTAGGACTTGTGTATGTGCCGTGGTTTGATGAGAATGTATATATCAATAAAGTTACTTTGGATGCGACTTGTCCGCTTTCAAAACAAACTGACTTTAAAAAATGTGCTGTAAAAATTTATAAGGCTTAATTTAGGGTTTTGATTAAATGAAAGGTAGAAGAGAATTTTTCGTTAGCGCCTTTAAGGCTGCATGTTTATGTACAGGAGGTGGATTTTTGGTTAATTTGACTTTAAAAGCCGATGATAATTATGCCTTGCGTCCTCCTGGGGCTGAAGATGAAGCTAGATTTTTAAGCAAATGTATTCGTTGTGGGCTTTGTGTAAAAGCCTGTCCTTATAATACTTTAAAGCTCGCTAGCTTGTTAGATAGTCCAAAAAATGGTACGCCTTTTTTTAAGGCAAGAGAAATTCCTTGCTATCTTTGTAAGGATATTCCTTGCATTAGAGAATGTCCAACTGATGCTTTAGATAAAAAGCATTTAGAGCAGGGTATAGAATCCTTGAAAATGGGTATTGCTATTGTTGATAGTGCTTCTTGTGTGGCACACTGGGGAATTCAATGTGATGCTTGTTATAGAGCTTGTCCTTTGATAGATAAGGCTTTAAAACTTGAGCTTAAACGCAATGAACGCACCGCCAAACATGCTTTTTTACTACCTAGTGTGGATCATGAAGTGTGTGTAGGTTGTGGGCTTTGTGAACTTGCTTGTATTACTGAAAAACCGGCCATTCGTGTTTTACCAAGGGAGTATGTATTGGGAAAAGCAGGATCTCATTATGTAAAAGGCTGGGATGAAAAAGATGAAGGTCGTATAAAAAATGCAGATACTTCAAAACATTTTAATGCTAAAAAAGCAACCAATTATTTAAATGATGGAGAACTGTGATGAAGTATTTAATTGCTAGACGCATCGTTCAGCTTGGAATTTTAGCGCTTTTTAGTTTTAAAGCTACAGATTTTATCTTACAGGGAAATTTAAGTTCTTCTAGACTTTTTAATACCATACCTTTAAGCGATCCTTTTGCGGTTTTGCAAATTATTTTAGCAAGCTGGAGTATAGATTTAATGGCTTTAATAGGAGCTTTGATTATATTTTTTATCTATGGTTTGCTTTTAGGAAGGGTTTTTTGCTCTTGGGTTTGTCCTGTTAATTTAATCACAGATTTTGCTGCTTTTGTGCGAAATAAATTAACCCTTAATAATAAATTTTTAATTTTGCCTAAAAATTTACGCTATTTTGTATTAGTCTTGGTTTTAATCCTTTCTTTTGTATTTTCATTGCCTGTGTTTGAAAGTTTTTCTTATATAGGAATGATACATAGAGGGATTATTTTTGCTACAAGTTCTTGGATTTTTGTAGCCTTTATACTTTTTTGTATTGATACTTTTTTAAGCCCTAGGGCAATTTGTTCACATTTTTGTCCACTGGGAGCTTTTTATGCTTTTATTTCTCGTTTTGCTTTGCTTAAAATAAAGCATGATAGTGATAAATGCACTAAATGTTATGAATGTATCCGTATTTGTCCTGAAAAACAGGTTTTGTGGATGGTTGGAAAAGAAAGTACTAGCGTGAAATCAGGAGAGTGTATAAGGTGTGCAAGATGTATAGAAGTTTGTAATGATGATGCTTTGAATTTTAATATTTTTGATTTAAGGAATAAATAATGAAGAAGAAATTGGTTTTATTAGGAAGTGCTGCAGTGGTATTTTTTGCCGCTTGTGCAATGAATAGTGGGGTAAGTTCGGAACAAATTGGACTTAGAAAAGCAAGTTTAGAAAATGAAAATAAAGTAAATTTAGTGGAAGCAAATTTCACAACTTTACAACCTGGGGAATCTACTCGTTTTGAGCGTTCTTATGAAAATGCACCACCATTAATTCCGCATGCTATTGAAGATTTGTTACCTATAACTAAAGATAACAATATGTGCTTAAGCTGCCATGATAAGGCTATAGCAGCAGATGCTGGTGCAACTCCACTTCCTGCTAGTCATTATTATGATTTTAGACACAATAAAACCACAGGAGATATGATTAGCGATAGTCGTTTTAATTGCACTCAGTGTCATGTTCCACAAAGCGATGCAAAACCTTTGGTGGGAAATAGCTTTAAACCTGAATTTAAAAATGAACAATTAAAAAGTCGTTCAAATTTAATTGATGTGATTAATGAGGGTGTAAAGTAAATAAATGAAAAAATTTCTTTTTATTTTGAGTCTTTTTTGTGTTTTGTCTTATGCTTATGAGCTGAAATTAAATGCCAATATAACAGCTTTAAAGCTTGATAAGCAAAACTTATATATAGGCACTGATAAAGGTGAAATTTTACAATATAACATTAAAGATAAAAGTTTAAAAGAACTTTTATCTTTGCCAAAGATTAAAAATTATTATGGTGATGATTTTGCTAAAATTTACAACATTGATATTTTTAAACATACACTTTTAATACTTAGCGAGGGTGATTTTGGTGCTAAAAATTTAAGTTTTTATAAGGAAAATTTACAAATCAAAAAGCTCGAAGAAAATAGCATAATAAAAGCATTTTTTATCAATGAAAATACTTATCTTTTGATTTCTATTGGTTCTGAAATAGAATTGATTGATAAAAGTTTAAAAAATATAAAAAAATTTAATTTTTCCCATTCTAGTCTTAATGATGCAGTTTTAAATGAAGATAAGAGTAGGCTAGTTGCAGGTTTTGAGAGTGGCGAAGTAGAACTTTTTGATTTGAAAAATTGGAAGATGTTAAAAAACTATGATAAAATGCATAAAGATAATATCTATCAAGTAGATTTTAAAAATAATGTTATTTTAAGTTGTGGAACGGATAGGCGTATAGGAGTTGTAAAAAATGAAGAGCAAAATTTTTTGCAAAAAGATTTTTTGATATATACTTGCGCTTTAAGTCCTAATGGAGAATTGGCTGTTTATAGTGATAACGAAGCTGGAGTTAGTGAAGTTTTTAGCACAAGTGATTTTAAGCCTGTTAAAACTTTTAATAATGAAAATTTGATGAGTGAGTTTATTATTTTTTTAAACAATAAAGATTTTATTGTTTCAGGCTTTGGTGATAGTATAATGTTTAGGAGTATTGATGAATAATCTTTCTAGTGTTTTGATTTTAGCAAAAGAAGAATATATAAATGATTTAAAAAAGGCTATATCTGAAATTCCTTTTTGTTCTGTAGAACTTTGTAAAAATGAAAAGATTATAGTTGTGATTGAAAGTGAAAATTTAGAAGATGAATTAAACTCTTATAAAATGCTTGAGAAATTGCCAAATATTATCAGTATTAATATGGTTTTTTCTTATCAAAATTTAAATGATGATATCCAAAAAGCAATCAATAGCGGCGCAATAGAAACGATAGAAAAAAATGAAAATGCTGAGAATATTCGCTACTATGGTAGTGTATTTAATCAATTTTCTTAAAGTGTAAAGTATATGGTATTTTTAATCCCATTGCTTATTGTAATTGGTGTTATTTTTGGAATTGATTATGTGTATTTTAAAAATCAAGATTTAAAAGTGCAAGTTAAAAAAGAACAAAAAGAATTAAATTCTAGCTTAGAGAAAGAAAAAAAAGAATATATAGAAAAATTGTTTAAAACAAAATAGACATTAAAAATCATATTATTTTCTTAAAGATAAATTAAAAAGCTTTTTGCTAGAATTAAAGAAAAATTTTAGGAAACAGTGATGAAAAATACAGTCACTGAAGCTTCTATCTATGAGGCTCAAGGGTTAAAAGACGAAGCTTTAGAAATTTATAAAAATATCTTAAAAGAAGATCCAGATAACCAAAACGCTATCGATGCGGTTCGTCGTCTTAGTGGTTTTAGATCCAAGCATAAAGATTTAAACACTCAAATGTTGGATTTTTTTATTAATATGAAAAGCGATGAAGAAATTAATGAATTTAAAAGGTGGTTGATAAAAATATGAATTTGGAAGATTTAGCTAAAAAAACCATTAGCGAAGTTAGCTCTATCATGGAAGAGCAAAGAAGACAAAATGAAATTTTAAAAGAACAAGAATTAAGCAGAAAAACTGAAATAAAAGATGAATTACCACCTATGGAGTTTGTATGCGAAGAACTTGATACTCCGCAAGACTTAGAAGATAAAATTTCTATGGCAAAATTTGAAGAAGAGCAAAAAATACAAAATAATATTGAAATTTCTACTCAGGAAAATAAAGAGTTTAAAAAAGAAGAGCCTTTTTTGCAAAGTGAAATTTTAAATCCCAGTGTTATGACAGAGGTTCAAACGCTTAATGAGGATATTTTTTTAAAACATCTTAGAGAGAGAATTTTAGTTCTTTTTGAAGGTTTAAATAGCATAAAAAAAGATGATCTTGAAAATAGGTTAAACTTGACCATAAATTTTTTAGAGTTTTTGCTTGCAAATATCGAAGATAAGCTTAAAAAATAATCCCGATTTACAGTTTATCGCTGAGTTTTTAAAGCCTTATACTAAACGAGCGTATTTGGTTGGAGGTAGCGTTAGGGATTTGTTTTTAGGCTTAAAAATTTGTGACTATGATATAGAGCTTTATGATATCAAACCTAAAGATTTTGAAAAGATTATGCAAAAATTGGGCGCACAAGGCCTTGGAAAAAGTTTTTTTGTGTATAAGTTTAAAAATTATGATTTAGCTCTTGCTAGAACCGAAAATAAAATAAGCTATGGACATAAAGGTTTTGAAGTTCAAATTTGTAATGATGAAAAACTTGGCGCCAAAAGACGCGATTTTACCATAAATTCTATGATGATTAATCTTTTTAACGATGAGTTTTTAGATTTTTATGGAGGATTAAAAGATCTAGGAGCAGGCTTTTTAAGGCATATTGACAAACAAAGCTTTCAAGAGGATAGTTTAAGAGTATTAAGAGCGGTAGTATTTGCTTCAAGGTTTAACTTTAAGATAACTAGTGAAAGCTTGAAATTGATGCAAAGTATGGATATAACTGATCTTAGTAAAGATAGGATCAATGCGGAGCTTTATAAATTCTTTAAAAGCCCTAGACTTGATGTTGGCTATAGATATTTGCAAGAACTTGACTTAGAAAAACAGATTTTTGGCTTTGAGAGTGTTTTTAAGAGTTTGGAATTTCAAAATTTACTCAGACAAAGTAGAGAATTTGTAAAAAGCGATGCTTTATTCTTGTATTTGTATTTGAATTTTTTTAATTTAGAAAAAGATATATTTTTTAAAAGAACCAAACTTAAAAAAGAATACCTAAAATACGCAAATCAAGCTTTTTATCTTGATGATATAAGTGATTTTGAACTAGCAAAAATTGCTTTTGAAATGCCTTTGAAGGAATGGCTTGGACTTTGGAGTAAAAAGCGTATTGAGCAAGCTAAAAGATTAAGACTTTATGAGAATAAGTTTGAAAGTAAAATTTTAGCAAAAGATTTCATAAATGCTGGATTTTGTGGTAAAATTCTTGGTTTAAAGATTCAAGAAGCAAGAGAGAATGAATTAAAAGAATATATAAAAGGTTTAGCTAAATGATTTCTGTATTAAAAATTTGCACCAAAGATCAAAAAGGTTTAATCTATAGAATTTCTGATGTTATTTTTAAATATCATATCAATATAGTAAAAAACGATGAATTTGTAGGCGAAGGAATGTTTTTTTTTCGTGCTCTTTTAGAAGGTGAGTTTGATAAAGAAGCTTTTATAGGAACGCTTGAGGCTATGCTTGGACAAGAAGCCTTGATAGAGCTTTGCGAGAAGAGAAAAAAAGATATTGTTGTTTTTGCTACTAAAGAAAGTCATTGTTTGGGAGATTTGCTAATAAAGCATTATAGTAACGAACTTGAAGCAAATATCAAAGCTGTGATTTCAAATCACAACTCTTTAAAGGATTTAGTTGAGAAATTTGAAATTCCTTATCATTTTATCAGTGCTGAAAATTTAGATCGTAAAGAGCAAGAAAATCAGATTTTAAAATGTCTTGAACAATATAAATTTGATTATTTGGTTTTGGCAAAATATATGCGAATTTTATCTCCTGATTTTGTTAGGCATTTTGAAGGCAAGATTATAAATATTCACCATTCTTTTTTACCTGCATTTATAGGAGCAAATCCTTATAAACAAGCCTTTGAAAGAGGGGTTAAAATAATTGGAGCTACGGCACATTTTGTAAATAATAATCTTGATGAAGGTCCTATTATCACTCAAGCTGTTTCGCCTGTAAACCATGAATTTACTTGGCAAGATATGCAACAAGCAGGTAGAAATATAGAAAAAGATGTTCTTTCAAAAGCGCTTGATTTGGCTTTTGAAGATAGAATTTTTATACATAATAATAAAACTATAATATTTTAATGTGATAATTTTACTATAGTTTTATTTAAAGCATCGAAAAAATAATCAATATCCTCTTTTTCATGCGTATAATGCAAGCTTATTCTTAACCAGCCTGGTTTTGTTTTAAGTTTTTGATTATCTTTTAAGCCTAGCAAATCATGACCATAAGGCCCAGCACAAGCACATCCAGCGCGTGTTTCTATGTGGTATTTTTTACTAAGTTCGTAAGCGATATCAAAAGGAGAAATTTCTTTGATATTGAAAGCAAAAATAGGCAATCGGGTTTTTAAATTCTTTGCATATAAAATTAAATTAGGTATAGTTTTTAGTTTTTCAAAAAAATAATCTTTTAAAATTTCTTCTTTTTTTTCTATATTTTTAACCCCTATAGAATCTTTGATTTTAAAAGCTAAGCTAGCGCGAATGAGTTGTAAAATTCCAGGTGTTCCTCCTTCCTCTAAAGCTTCTTCATTACAAAGGTAGCATTGTGAAGTGCGAGAAACATAGCCCACAGTTCCACCTGCTGCAAAGCTAGGCTTGTTTCCACAAAGATCTTTTTTGATGGCTAAAAGTCCAGAACCACCAATACCACCGATTAATTTATGAGAACTTATAAACAACGCATCATAGTATTGGCAAGATATGTTTTTATAGGGAATGAAACTAGATGCATCAAAAGCAACTATCCCTTTAAATTTACGAACCATTTCAGAAATGCGTTTGTAATTACTTAATATCCCAGTAACATTTGAAGCCAAAGAAAAGCTAGCGATTATTTTTCTTTTTTTGTTTTTTTGTAAAGTTTTTTCTAGAAAATCAAAATCAATTTCTCCATTTTTATCTAAGGGAATTCTAATGCATTCACACAAGCCTTCTCGAAATGAAAGTTCATTAGAATGATGCTCATAAGGCCCTACGATAACTAAAGGTAAGGTATTTTTATCAATTTGCGTAAAATATCTTTCTTTTACAAGAGGAGGAATGTAAATGCCGATCAATTCTTGAAATTTTTTAATAGCACTGCTTGATCCTGTTCCGCAGGCTATAAGGGCAAAATTTTCATCTAATGATAAACTTTTTTTTATATCTTTTCTTGCTTGTTCGTAAATTTGTTGAGTTTTAAAAGAATTCAAAGAGCTATCAGAATGTGTGTTTGCATAGGTTGGAAGAATTTTTGAAATTTCTTTTTCTACACATTTTAGAGCTAAAGCACTTGCTGTGAAGTCAAAATGCAAAATACCTTTTTTTAAGATCAATTCTTTTTTTAAATCTGAAATTTGCAAATACAATCCTTATAAAAATTTGTTAAAATTATACTATAAAAATGCTTTATAAAAGGAAAAATATAAAATTTAAGAACTTTGTAGATTTGCATAAGAATTTGTCTTTAAGCAAGCTTTTTGATTTTTATAGTGTGTTTGAAGGTTTTGAAAAATTAAACATTTTAAATTTTGAAGATGATGTATTTGCAAATATAGAGCAAATTTTGCTTGATGATTATCTAAAAATTAAAAGTTATTTCGCCTTGGATGAAACAAGTTCTTACGCTCTTACTTTACTAGCTAAAAACAATCGCAAGCGTTTTTCTATCAATAGAAAAATTCAGCATTTTAAAGCTTTATCTACACTTAAATATCTTTTAGAAACAGGTATAATAAAACTTGAGTATAGTAAGGAAGCTAAAAAAATAAAAGATAAAAGACAAAAAATCAAAAAAGAACTAAGATCTTATGTTGTCCAAGATAAGATTATATTTAGCAACCATTTTATTCGTTTCTTTTTTTATTTTTTAAAGCCCAATGAAAAGCTTATTTTGCAAAATCGTTATAAAGAAGTTTTAGAATGCATTAAAGAAAAATTTGAACTTTATCAAAGTTTTTGTTTTGAACAACTTTCTAGAGAATTGCTTGAGAAAAAATTCAATATCAATGGAGTGCAAAGTTACTGGGATAAGAATTTAGAACTTGATCTTTATTATCAAGATGAAAATTTATGTTTTGTCGGAGAAGTTAAATTTAAAAATAAAAAAATTTGTAAAAATATTTTAAATCTTTTAAAATCAAAAGCAAAGTCTTTAAATTTGGCTCCAAATTATTACATTATAATCTCAAAAAATGGTTTTAGCAAGGAATTTGATAAAATATGTGAACAGAATTTGCTTTTACTTGATTTGAATGATTTTAAGATTTTATTAGAGGAATGATAAATGAATGAAAGTATTTTAAAAAGTTTAGACTCAAATGAAAAAGAAACCCTACAAAAAGGCTTAGAAAGTCTTATAGAACAAACTTATGTAATAGAAAATGAATACAAAACTTTAAATGAAAACTATAATTCCTTACGCGCAATGGTTGATGAGATTATAGAGGTGTTGCCTAGTGCACTTTGGATTTTAGATAAAGAAAAAAATATTATTTTACAAAATCAAGAAGCCTTGAAAAATCCAAAATTACTTAGTATCATTAGTCTGGATAAAATTCGTGATGAGCTTGAATTTGAAGGTAGGTTTTATGCGGTAAAAATCATAGCACATAATGAAAAAACTATAGTTTCAGCTATAGATATTAGCGATGAAAAACGCAATGAAAGGCTTGCAAGCATGGGCAGTGTGGCGGCTCATTTGGCACATGAGATAAGAAATCCTATTGGATCTATATCTTTACTTGCTTCAACCCTTTTTGCTCGTAGTGAGCTTAAAAATAAGCATATAGTTCTTGAAATCCAAAAGGCTATTGCTAGAGTAGAGCGTATCGTAAATTCAACTTTACTTTTTACTAAGGGTGTGCACATCAATGCTTTAAATTTTAATCTTTTAGAGTTAAAAGAAGAGTGTGAAAGTGCCATTAACTCTTATAATTTTACTTCTCAAATAGACTTTGAAATATCTTTTTTGGATAAGCAGATTTGTGCTGATAAAGCTCTTCTTGGTTTGGTTTTGCAAAATTTGATTTATAATGCTATTGATGCGATAGAAGAAAGCGAATGTGAAAAGCCTATGATTAAAATTTTAGCAAGTTGTGATAATGAAAAAATATGCATCAGAGTGTATGATAATGGTTGTGAAATAAAAGATGAGAAATTGGTTTTTGAAGCTTTTAAAACAACAAAACTTAAAGGCAATGGGCTTGGCTTGTCTCTTTCTAAAGAAATCATAAACGCTCATAAGGGAGAGTTAAGTTTTCAAAGTGATCCTAAGAATTTTTATTTTACCTTACCTTTGGTGTGATAAATATTTTCTTTTCACCTCAAAACGGAACAGATCTTGCTTATATTATTTTAATATATTTAGATTGAAGGCAAAAAAATCTAAATTAAGGAATTAATATGAGTATCTTTAGTATCAATGATAGCTCAAATTATAATTCTATACTTTCACAAAGTAAAGCTAATAAAGAAAGTAAAGAAAATTCTAAAATAAGTTTTGCTAATGCTTTTTTAAAACAA
>NZ_MJYF01000053.1:0-20072 GCF_001763175.1 Campylobacter sp. BCW_4332
TTGTTTTAAAAAAGCATTAGCAAAACTTATTTTAGAATTTTCTTTACTTTCTTTATTAGCTTTACTTTGTGAAAGTATAGAATTATAATTTGAGCTATCATTGATACTAAAGATACTCATATTAATTCCTTAATTTAGATTTTTTTGCCTTCAATCTAAATATATTAAAATAATATAAGCAAGATCTGTTCCGTTTTGAGGTGGAGTTATTTTTCTAAATAAATTTTTAAAGCCCTTTCATAGTCTTCTTTAGTATCAATCCCCATGCTTGTTGTTGAAATTTCAAGCATTTTGATTTTTTTACCATTTTCTATAGCTCTTAATTGCTCTAATTTTTCCGCTCTTTCAAGTGCAGAACTTGATAAAGAACAAAATTCCCTTAAAGCTTTGACACTATAAGCATAAATGCCTAAATGCCCTTTAAAACTTTCCTCGTAATTTTCTCTTTCATAAGGGATTTTAGCTCTTGAAAAATACAAAGCATACCCTTCTTTATCGCAAAGCACTTTAACCAGATTAGGATCCATAGCTTCTTCTTGAGTAATTTTTTTATAACAACTCGCCATAAAAGCTTTTTTATCCAAGCAAGAACTTGCAAATTCTTTAAATTTTAATAAATTTTCACATTCTATAAAAGGCTCATCAGCTTGGACATTGATAATAATCTCATCATCTTTTAAAGCTAGTTTCTTACAAGCTTCATTAATCCTATCCGTACCACTTTCATGATCTTTGCTTGTTAAAACCGCATTTAAACCATATTCTTTAGCGATACTTAAAACCTTTTCATCGTCTAAAGCTATACAAACTTCATCTACATTACTTACCCTTCTTGCAGTAGCCACAAACATAGGCACTCCACCTATATCACATAAAATTTTCTCATGAAAACGACTTGATTTTAATCTTGCAGGGATAATAATCATTTTTGCATCCAATCTAAAATTTCTTTTTTTATATTTCTGGCTTCAAATACCTTTTCATCGCTATTTTTCAAGTCAAATAAAGCCAAAATTTCATCTTTAACTTGGACATTAAACTCTTTAGCTATAAATTTTAAATCTTCTTTTTCATTCTTAGAATCCCTATCATATAAAGCTTTTATCATACTTGGAGTAAATTTTGTCCATTCTGCTGTCGAAGTGATAATGCTAGGTTTTAAAGGATCAAGCATTTTAAAACAAGTTGCGGTATGCGGATCGATTAAAATTTTACTTTGTTTGATAAATTGCATACATTCTTCATCGGTGCAAAAATCCGCCTCAAAATCTTCTTGCAAACTTTGTAATTCTTCTTTTTCAAGTTTAAAATATCTCTCATTTTTTAACAAATTCATCAGTTCTTTAGTTCTTTTATCTTTAAATTTCGCAAACAAAAGTCTTTCGATATTAGATGAAATAAGTATATCCATAGCTGGAGAAATAGTCTTCTTAAGACTTTTTTCACGCAAATCATAAATGCCCTGATTAAAAAATTCGCTCAAAATATTATTCGCATTTGAAGCAATTTTGATTTTTGAAATTTTAGCTCCCATTTTTTTAGCATAAAAAGCTCCTAAAGCATTGCCAAAATTTCCACTTGGAACGATGATTTGCACTTCTTCTAAAAACTCATTAAAAAGTTTTAAACTCGCATAATAATGATAAATAATCTGAAATAAAATACGTCCAAAATTTACAGAATTAGCTGCGCAAAGCTCATAATTTAAAGCTTTAATTTCATTTTGAAAATCTTTTGAAAAAAGCAATTCTTTTAAAGTGCGTTGCGCTGCGTCAAAATCCTCATCTATAGCAAAAACTTTCAAATTATCCTTATCTAAAGCTCGCATTTGCAACTCTTGAACTCCACTTGTGCCACCTTTTGGATACATACAAGCTACTTTAACATTTTTTGCATTTTCAAAACTTTTTAGGGTTGCAGGCCCTGTATCGCCACTTGTAGCACAGATAATTAAAATATTTTTATCCTTTGAAAATTCGCTTAAAAGCACACCAAAAGGCTGTAAAGCCATATCTTTAAAAGCTCTTGTAGGCCCATGCCAAAGCTCGTTAATATAGGTTTTTTCAGAGATTTTTTGCAAAGAAATAGGTGTATTTTTATCATCAAAGCTTTCGTAACTTTTCAAAGCCTTTTTGAAAAGCTCTTCTTCACCAAAACCAAAACTTTCTATAAGCTTTAAAGCAAAATCTTTATAAGATAAATTAGCATATTTTTCTCCTTCAAAAATAGGCAAATTTAAAGGTGAGTAAAGCCCTCCTTCTGGGGCGTTTGGGTTAATCAAAGCTTCCTTAAAACTTGATACATTATTTACATTTCTGCTCTCGACCAATTTCACTATTCAAACTCCTTAATATAAGTTTTTATTTTTTCTCTTAATGAATCTTTTAATTCTGTATTTAATTCTATAATTTGACATTTAAAACCAAAATCTTTAACTTTAACAAAATCCTTAAAAGTAAGCATTAGTGTATCGCAATTATGTTTTTTTAGCAAATTTTCTAATTCTTCTTTTTTAAATTCATAATGATCTTTAAAAAAATAACAAGCCCTTGCTTTGATAAAATGCTCATGCAATCTAAAAGGTTTAGCAATAGCAGTTACCAAAACAGCCTTTGGATTTTCTTTTACAAAAGAATAACGCACAAAATCCCTACCTTCTAATGCAATAAAATCAGCCCTTTTTTCATAAAATTTTGGCAAACGATAAGCTCCACTTGGCAAAGTAAAATTAAAATAAGGTTTGATTTTACTTTCAAGTAAAATATCAAATTTTTTAATATGAAATTTAGAAAAAGCATCATCAAGTACAACGATTTTAGCTCCCAACTCAAAAGCTTTTTCAATACCTTTTACCCTATCTTCACTTACAATCACACCTTTGATATTTTCTTCAAAAGCATACTCCATAGCTTCATCGCCACTTTGTGCTAAGGTGCATAAAATTTCATTTTGATTTTTAACAACAAACAAACCTTTAGATTTTCTTTTATAGCCCCTAAGCACTATAAAAACGCCATCAAATTCCCTTGCTATAGCTTTACAAAGCGGGGTTTTTCCATTACCTCCAAAACTTAAATTACCAACGCTAATAACAGGTTTTTTAAAAACTATTTTTTTACGAAAAAAAGTATTTAAAATCGCAAAAAAAGCATAAAACACACTTAAAGGAAAAAGTATAAAAGCAAGGCATTTTTGCCAAAAATTAGGCTTAAAAAAATAATTATCAAGCCAAAGTTCATAATTTTTTTCTTCACTCATTGTTTAAATTTCCAAAATTTCAGGCATTTTTCCCTTAAAAGCATTTTTTTGCATGCGATTTTTTAGCATGGCAATCAAAGAAGGATCAAGCGTTCTTAAAAGTTTTTCGTCATTAGTTTCTAAGGCTTTTAAACCTTCATCGATTTTTACATAAGAAAAACCTAAATCCGCCTCATCACTTTGATTTTCCCAAAGATCCGCACTTGGAGCTTTTTTGATGAAATTTTCATGCAAATTAAGGTATTTTGCTAAGGCATAAATTTCACTTTTATAAAGCGATCCTATAGGGTTAAAAGCACAAGCTAAATCCCCATAAATCGTACCATAACCTAAAAGCAATTCACTTTTATTAGAAGTACCTACGACTAAAGAATTTTTCAAGGCAGAATAATCATAAAGCAAACTCATTCTAATACGCGCTGCAAAATTTCCCAAAGATACTAGAGTAGTATTTTCACTTTGTTTTATAAAAGCATCTAAAATACTTTGAATTTCTATGATTTTGTATTCAAGATTTAAATCCGCACAAAGCCTTAAAGCATCTTCGAGATTGGCTTTATTTGAAATTTGAGTTGGCATTAAAAGAGCAAAAACATTCTCTTTTAAAGCTCTTTTGCAAAGCGTTGCTACTAAAGCAGAATCAATCCCGCCACTAAGCCCCAAAACAACACCTTGACTTTGAGAATTTTTCACTTTTTCTTGTATAAAATCACACATTTTTTCTGTTATCTTTTGCCAATCCATAAAGCTTGCCTTTTAAAAATTTAATGTATAATTATATTTATTTAAGGCAAATTTTTTATTAAAGAGGTAAAAAATGCAAATTATCAAACAAGCTTGTGGAGCTTATGAGACAAATTGTTATATTTTATTTGATGAGCATGGAGAAATTATCATCGATCCTGGTTTTGATGCACTAAATTTCATCAAAAAACATGTAAAAAATCCTTTAGCAATTTTAAACACTCACGGACATTACGATCATGTTTGGGATAATGAAAAAGTAAAACAAGCCTATCAAATCCCCATTTATATTCATAAAAATGATGCTTTTATGCTTGAAGATCCTTTTAATCAAGGTTTTATGCCTAGCAAAGCGGATTATTTGATTGATGATGAAAATATCATTTCTATAGGCGGACTTGACTTTAAATTTCACTTTTTACCAGGACATACACCAGGTTGCACCATGATAGAAATTGTAGGTAAAAATATCATGTTTAGTGGAGATTTTTTATTTTATAGAAGCATAGGAAGATGGGATTTTCCTTATTCAGATGCAAATTTAATGAAACAAAGCTTAGAAAAAGTTATGACTTACAAAGAAGATTTTAAACTTTTGCCAGGACATGGACAAGAGACTACTTTAAAAGAAGAACAAGTCCATTTACCCTCTTGGCTTAGATACTTTTAAGGTATATTTAAAATGGAATTAGATCAAATTTTATTATATGCTTTTATTTTTTTAAATCTTTTTGCCCTTTTTGGTTTATTTTTGGGAAATAAAAAGAAAAATCAATTTAACGATAAAAAATTTTACAAAATCTGCCCATGTAAAAAAATGGCAGAAAATGGATCTTTAAGTACGATTTGTATTTATTCAGCTGTGGGGGGATTTTTTTATAGTGTATTGTCTATAGGTTTTATAGGTTTTGGTAATTGGACCTTAAATTTTATTTTTTTACTTGCATTATTAAGCGTTTTTTTAGGGTGGAAATTAAAACTTGATTAAAAAATATTTTTAAGAAAAATCCATTGATTTTTCTTAATTTTTATTTAAAAGTTGTACCACCATCAACGATGAAAGTATGTCCTGTCACCCAACTTGCCTTACTTGAACAAAGAAAAAGACATGCTCCGGCTAAATCTTCAGGCTGCCCCATGCGATTTAAAGGGCTCAAATTTATAGTAGCCTGTTTTACTTCTTCATAATTTGTAAAAGCTCTTAAAGCATCAGTTTCAATAGGCCCACCACTTACGACATTTACACGGATATTTTTTTCTCCAAGTTCGGTAGCCGCATATCTTGCCATAGCTTCTACAGCGGCTTTTGCTGTACCATGGCCTGAATAATTTTCTATATACACTAAATTTCCCGTAGATGAGATAGAAATAATGCTTCCACCCCCTACTTTTTCCATCCTTTTAGCTGCTTCTTGTGCGCCCACAACAAAAGCATTCACTGTGGCTGTAAAAATGTTATTAATTCCCTTTGGTTTTAACTTCATAAATTTAGTATAACCACCTACAACCGCACGTCCTGAAATGATAGCATTTGAGATGAAATAATCCACTCTATCAAAATCCGCATCAATTTTTTCAAAAAGTTCTTTATAAGTTTCAGGTTCTAAAATATTAAATTCATAAGCTCTAGCTTTGATTTTATAATTTTTCTCCAAATCTTGCACCATTTCATCAGCAATTTG
Organism: Campylobacter sp. BCW_4332; assembly: GCF_001763175.1. Lineage (NCBI taxonomy): Bacteria > Pseudomonadati > Campylobacterota > Epsilonproteobacteria > Campylobacterales > Campylobacteraceae > Campylobacter > Campylobacter sp. BCW_4332. Next base: position 5,685 of record NZ_MJYF01000053.1, read on the forward strand.
TGCATTAGAATTATAAGTAAAAGCTATATTTGCACCCACTTTAGCAAATTCATAAACTATAGCCTTACCTATCCCACGAGTTCCACCGCTGATTACTAAAGTTTTTCCTTGAAATTCTGTATTCATTAAAATCCTTTGATCTTATATTTTTTCATCACTTCTTCAATTTTAGCAAAATTTTCCTTACTTGGAGGACAAAGAGGAAGTCTAAACTCCAAACTTTCTATCAATCCAGCTATATACATAGCCGTTTTAATAGGAATAGGATTACTTTCGCAAAATAAAATTTTATTGATATTATAAAGCTCATCATTGATTTTTTTAGCTTCTTTATAATTTTCATCTAAAGCAAAATGAGTTAAAGCACTAATCATATCAGGCAATAAATTTGAAGTTACTGAAATCACTCCCTTTCCACCATTTGAAAGTATAGGATAATTGATCGCATCTTCCCCTGAAATAAGCATCATTCTAGGTTCATGCGCAAGCAAATCCACGCACTTATCGATATTTCCACTCGCTTCTTTTACCCCATAAATATTTTCACAATCTCTAAAAAGCTTGATAATAGTATCCGTTGAAATTTCACAACCTGTTCTTCCTGGAACATTATATAAAAGCACAGGAATATCTACACTTTGCGCAATAGCCTTATAATGCTCATAAAGTCCTTGTTGTGTAGGTTTATTATAATATGGTGCCACACTTAAAATTCCATCAGCTCCATGCTCTTTAGCAAATTTAGCTAAATCCACTGCCTCATGAGTTGCATTACTTCCCGCACCTGCTAAAACCTTAACCTTAGTTCCTTTGCAAGTCTCAACGGCTATTTCTATACAAGTTCTATGTTCTTCATGGGTTAAAGTTGCACTCTCTCCTGTTGTTCCTACTGGAACTACTGCATCGATGCCATTTTCTATTTGTCTTTTAATCAATCTTGCATAACTTTGCTCATCAACTTTTCCATTTTTAAACGGTGTAATAAGAGCCGTCATCGCCCCAATGATAATATTTTTATCCATTTGAATCCTTTCTTAGAATTACCGTAGTTGAATTTTCTTGAATAAAATATTTTTTAGCACAAGAAATCAAATCTTTTAATTCCAAATTTTGTATATCTTTCTCATAATTTAACAAAGGATTGATATCTCCTCTTGCTAGATATGAACCATAAATATTTGCCACTGCACTAGCATTGTTAAGTGAGAAAATAAAATCACTTTTAACATTATTTTTTACTCTTTGCAAATCTTTTTGAGAAATTTTACCCATTTTAAGTTTATCAATGATTTTTAAAAGCTCTTTTTCTACTTTTTCTGCATTAACATTGGGGTTACAATTACAAATAAAAATAAATAAATTTTCATCTATACAATCATTAACATAAGCATAATAATCATTGATTAAATTTAATTTATCAATCAAAATTTCACTCATTAAAGAACTTTTCCCACTTCCTAAAAGCTCAGATAAAGCATTTAAAGCAGGTATATCTTTGTGTTTGAAATTTGGAATTTTATAAGCAAGGGCTAATAGTTCAGTATCTGAGTTTTTATGCAAATATATTCTTTTTGCTCCATCTTGCTTAGGCTCTTTTGTGTGAATTTTAGGTATAGTCTTAGTATTTTTAATCTTCTCAAAATGTTTTTTTGAAAGCTCAAAAACTTCTTTACTTTCTATATCGCCACTTACAAGCAAAATCGCATTTTTAGGTTGATAGTAAATGCTGTGAAATTCTTTAATATCCTCAATACTCCAATTTTCTATATCCTTAAAAAAACCTATAGGAGTCCAATGATAAGGATGATACATAAATGCGTGATTAAAAAGTCTAAAATAAAGATATCCCAAAGGGTTATTATCTGTTCTCCATCTACGCTCTTCTAAAACCACTGCTCTTTCAGGCTGAAACTCTTCATCTTTTAAATTTAAATTCGCCATAAGTTCTGCAAAAAGCTCTAAAGCTTTATCTAAATTTTTCTTCGCACATTTAATATAATAATGAGTATAGTCAAAACCTGTGCTTGCATTATCCACACCACCAAAACCCTTAACAATCTCATCAAATTCGCCAGCTTTTAAATTTTTAGTACTTTTAAAATTTAAATGTTCTAGCATATGAGCTATGCCACTTTTTCCCATGATCTCATTTCTTGAACCCACTTTATAAAAAATATCAACGCTAATCACATCGCTATTTTTATTTACAGGCAAAGCATAAACTTCAAGCTTGTTTTTTAATTGAATTTTTTCATAAGCAATCATTTTAAATTTACCCCAACAGCTTCGCTAATGTGTAAAAAACCATCTTTTCTTAAAAGCTCTATAAGATTTTGATTGATATTTTTTACCAAAGAAGGACCTTTAAAAATAAAAGCTGTATAAACTTGCACCAAATTAGCCCCATTTTTAATACGCTCATAAGCAATATCAGCACTATCAATCCCTCCACTTGCAATAAGCAAGGTTTTACCAAAAAGAATCTTAGCTACTTCTTTGAAAAAAATACCACTTTTTTCCGTAATCAGCCTTCCGCTAATACCACCAAAAGTACGATTATTATCTAACAAGCTATAATCAACACTGGTATTGGCTAATATAAACCCATCTGCACCTTTTTTAATGGCATTTTCACATAAATTTAAAGCATCATCTATTTTCATATCAGGAGCAATTTTTATCAAAATAGGCTTAGAAGTGATTTTTTTGGCTTCTTCAAGCAAGGTATTTAAAAAATCATCATTTTGCAACTCTCTTAAATTTTTAGTATTAGGAGATGAGATATTAACGATAAAATAATCACACAAATCCTTAAAATCTCTAAACAAAGTAAAATAATCCTCCAAGGCTTTGTCATTTGGAGTGATTTTATTTTTCCCTATATTTACCCCTAAAGGCAAAACAAAAGGATAAGTTTTTGCAAGCCTTAAAGCAATCTTTTCAGCACCTTCGTTGTTAAAACCCATAGCATTTTGTATACTTTCTTGTTTTACAAGTCTAAATAGACGTGGCTTTTCATTGCCTTCTTGAGGTTTTGGAGTAAAAGTTCCCACTTCTAAAAAGCCAAATCCTAAAGCACTCAAAGGTCTTATCATAGTGGCATTTTTATCAAAGCCTCCTGCTAAACCTACAGGATTATTAAAATCAAGTCCAAGTAAATTTTGTCTTAAACTCTCATCATCAACTATATATTTGTGTGCTAAAAAACTTAAAGCTCCTGGAAAACTGGCACTTAAAGCTCTTAAGCTATATTCAACCAAAGCATGTGCATGCTCAGGGTTTAACTTAAAAAGTAAAGGTTTTATCATTTCATAAGCCATTTTTTAATCCTTTTTAAAATTCTAACTAAAATTAACTAAAGCTAGGCTTTGTTTTTTCTTTGCTTTTAAATTTTTGGTATAAAGAACAAGTTTGCAAAAGCTCTTCATCTTTACCTATTGCCAATACCTTGCCCTTATCCAATACTACTATTTTATCTGCATTTTCTATAGTGCTTAAACGATGTGCAACCACTAAAATCAATCTGTCTTGTTTTAAGTTTTCTATAGTTTTAACTATTGCTTTTTCACTTTCATTATCCAAAGCTGAAGTTGCTTCATCAAAAATAAGCACATCAGGATTTTTATATAAAGCTCTAGCGATTGCTATTCTTTGTTTTTGCCCTCCACTTAAGTTCTTACCATGTTCTTTTACTTCAGCCCAAATCCCGCCCATTTCTTTAACAAATTCATAGGCATTGGCCAATTTTAAAGCTTGGATAACTTTTTCTTCTTCTAACTCTTCGCTATAAGCAATATTTGCAGCAAAACTATCATTAAAAAGATAAATATTTTGTGTTACAAGTCCTATTTTAGCATGTAAGCTTTCTATGGTAAAAGTACTAATATCTTCTTGATTGAGTAAAATTTTACCTTTTTGCTTTTCATAAAAATACATCAAAAGATTAATAATAGAAGATTTACCACCCCCACTTGTCCCTACAAGAGCAAGCATTTGCCCTTTAACAAAATCAAAATTTACGCCTTTTAAAACACTTTTATGCGGGTTTTCATAAGCAAATTCAACATTTTCAAAGCTAATTTTTTCAATGTTTTTTAATTCTTTGCTTCCACCTTTAATTTGAGGTTCTAAATCCAATAAATAAAAAGTTCTTTCACTTGCCGCAACAGCACCTTGAAGTTTTCCATATAAAGACGAAAGACGCTTTAAAGGAGTATATATCGCAAAAAGTGCCGAAACAAAACTGATAAAACTTCCCACACTCATAGAACCATTGATAACCTCTCTACCCCCTACAATAATCACCACAGCAACCCCAACAGAGCCCATCATATCCATTAAAGGACTTGTAAGTGCATCAATACGTGCGGATTTTAGGTTTAATTTACATAAAGTATCATTATGCTTAGCAAATTTATCACTTTCTTTTTTTTCATTATCATTAGCTTTGATCAATTCAATATTTGAAAAAATTTCACCCAAATAAGAAAGTAAATCCGAATTTGTTTCTTGTATATTTCTTGCATATTTTTTAAGTTTTTTAGCAAACCACACCAAAGGGAAAATAGCTAAAGGCAAAATCACTAAAGCAAAAAAAGCCAAAGTAGGACTTTGATACAAGACTACCGCAAGCAGTCCTATAGCAGTTAAAAGCTCTCTAAAAAAATCAGGAATAATGTTTGATACTATGCTTTGAAGCGCATTAATATCATTAGTGCAACGACTTACAAGCTCCCCACTTCTATAGCGTTTAAAAAAATCCATATCCAAGCGTAAAATATTTTTTAAAACCCTAGCACGCAATACTCTTAACATATCTGTTCCTATAAAGGAAACATAAAAACTTTGCAAATAAGTTCCAAGATTTTTAAAAAAATACATCAATACTAGCAAAAAAGGCACTGTATAAAGTAAAGCTTCATTTTTTTCAACGAAAATATAATTTAAAATAGGCTCTAAAGCATAAAAACTTCCAGCAGTTCCTCCGCTTGCTAAAATCATACCAAAAATAGCTATAGCAAATTGCTTCCAATATCTTTTATAAAAGGGCTTAAAGCGTATTAAAACCTCTTTTAAATTCATCTCATTATGCATTTATTTTCTCCCAAATTGTTCCATTTGGAGTATCTAAAAGAGTGATTTTTTTATTACTTAGTTGTTCCCTTATTGCATCAGCTGTGTTAAAATCTTTGTTTTTCTTAGCCTCAGTTCGTTCTAAAATTAACTTTTCAATTTCTTCTCGTTCTTCTTTGCCTACACCCCATTGAAAATATAAAGTTGTATCCATAAAACCAAAGCCAAAAATTTTAGCTAGCTCACTTAAAGCTTTTTTGATATTTTGTTTTAAAATTTTATTTTTGCTTTCTTTATCCAACTCTAAATTTGCATTACTTATAAAATCATCCAAAAGAGCTAAGGCTTTAGAAATATTTAAATCATCATTTAAAATCTCTAAAATTTGCTTAGCAATTTCGCTTTTTATTTCAATATCATTTAAAACATCAAAATCAGAAATTTCACCTAAATCCAATCTTTTTTTAAGGCGATAAAATTTATCTAAACGTTTTTTAGCATTTTCTAAATCCGATAAAGAATAATTAAAATGAGATCTATAATGAGAACTCAAAAGATAAAATCTTAGAGCCTCGCCCATAAATTCTTTTAAAGCATCTTTTATGAAAAAACTATTATTTAAACTTTTACTCATTTTTTCACCATCGATTTTTACAAAACCATTGTGAAGCCAAATATTTGCTAATTTTCTCTTACATCCACAACGACATTGCGCAGCCTCATTTTCATGATGAGGAAAAAGCAAATCTATCCCTCCAGCATGTATATCAAGAGTATTTTCAAAAATAGAATCAATCATAGCAACACATTCAGTATGCCAACCCGGACGCCCTTTGCCAAATTCACTTTCGTAAAAATTTTCATCAAATTTCCAAAGCACAAAATCGCTTTCATTTCTTTTTTGCACTTCATTACTTAAACGAGAGATATTTTCTTCTAAATTGCGATTTGATAGGCTTAAATATTTTTCATCTTTACTTGTATCAAAATAAATTCCATCTTCTAGAGTATAAACAAACCCATCCTTGGCAAGCTTTTTAATCAAATCAAGCATAGCTGTTATATAATGCGTTGCACGAGGCTTAAAATCGGGATCTAATACATTTAAAGCCCTCATATTCTCTTCATAACTTTTGATGTAAAATTCCGTAATTTCCTCTAAAGTTTGACCACTTTGAGCCATTTTTTTTAAGATTTTATCATCAATATCTGTGTAATTTCTAGCAAATTTTACCCTATTGCCCTGAGCAAGTAAAACCCTACGCAAAAGATCAAAGCAAACACTACTTCTTGCATGTCCTAAATGTGCATCATCATAAACCGTAGGTCCGCATAAGTAAATACTAATATCTTTTTTATCAAGTTTTATTTTCTCTTTTACTACACTGTCTAACAATCTCATTAAAAAACTCCTTTAAAACTTGTAAAAATTCCTATAAAAAACTTAAAATATAAGGTTTGATCAAAATAAGTAAGATTGTAAAAACAATCAAAGCAACTATAACCAATAAGCAAATTTTAATAGATATTAAAGCAAAAAATTTCTTAAAACCAAATTCTTTGATATTAGCTCCAAGCAAATAAAAAGCACTAATAGAGCTTGAAAGTGCTACTGCAACAACCTTTAAACTTTCATCTTTAATCAAAAATATAAAAGCCATAGAACATAAAGCACTGATAATTAAAGATTTTACCGCGATCCAAGCTGCTGTTTTTTGTTTAAATTTTGCATAAAGCCACAAAGAAAAAAGCTTTTGCAAACCAAAAGGTAAAAGCCCTATAAGATAAGCAATCAAAACATAAGCCGTAATCACACTATCTTCGTGAGTGAAATTTCCTCTTTCAAATAAAAGCTTTGAAATTTCCAAAGCAAACACAGAACCTACAATACTAGAAACAATAAGCAAAATACTTAAAAGCGCTAATGCTCTTTGCATAAATTTTAAAGCTAAATTTTCTTGATCACTTTTTAAATGTTTTAAAATTTTTGGAAAAGAAACTTGAGTTAAAGCGATAGCAAAAAGTGCAAGGGGGAGTTGGAAGACACGATTTGCATAATAAAGATAAGAAATACTCCCGCTCACTAAAAAACTAGCTATGGTTGTATCAAGCAATGAGCTAAATTGAGTCGCAGAAGAACCTAAAACTCCATGAAAAAAATTGCCATAAAAACCTTGTAATTGCGCCTTGGCTTTTTTAAATTTTATACTTAAAGCCATAGCACGGATTACAGGATTGTTTTTTAAAACAAGCAAATGTAAAATAAGCTGTGCCACCCCACTTAAAACCGTTGCATAAGAAAAATAATAAAGTGTATTTTGCGGTGCATTTTTATCCACAAAAAAGGCAGCTATAACAATACTTAAGTTAAATAATGCCGCAGAAAAAGAGGTAATGAAAAATTTTTGTCTATAATTTAAAATAGCTCCTAAAAAAGTAACTAAAAAAATAAAAAACAAATACCAAAAATTAATCGCTACCAAAGGAGCTGCTAAAGCTATAGTATCTGCGTTAAATCCAAAAGCAAAAAGCTTGGTAAAAAAAGAGGAGAAAAAACTTACCAAAAGACAAAATAAAAAAACTATAAGGCTAAATTGCATCATTACACTAACGCAAAAAGCTCCTTTTTTTTTCGCTTTTACAAAATTAGGCAAAAAACTTTGTCCAAAAGCTCCTTCTGCAAAAATTCTTCTAAAAAAAGCAGGCATTTTTAAAGCCACAAAAAAAATATCACTATAAAGCCCTGCTCCTAAAAAAAGCGCTATTAAAACATCTCTAGCAAGCCCTAAAATTCTTGAAAATAAAATTCCTAAAGCATTGATAATAAAATTTTTAAATACTAAACTCTTCATTAAATTTTTTCATAAATTTCAAAATATAAAGAGAACTATTTTAACTAAAATTGATTAAAAATTGACTATAATTACATTCTTAATTTTTTACAAGGGGAAAGTTTTGGCTTTGGATGAAAAAATTATTGCCTATACAGAAAATCCAGCTCGAGAGCTTTTAAGCGTAGCTTCACGAACAAACCTTAGCTTAAATGAGCTTGATTTTAGTTTATTGGCATTTTCTACACAATATCGTTTTGGAGATTTAGAATGGGAAAAAATCTCTGAAAAAGAATTAACTCTTTTTGATAAAGATGAAATTTTTTTAAAAAATGATTTCCAAATCAAGCAAGAATACAAAATAGAAATTTTCCACGGTATAAACCAAAGCAAAGCATCTCAAGCAGTCAAACTAGTTGCGAATAAAAATTTAACCAAAATAATTGCTCAAATTGATTTTACAAATTTAGACTTTCATGAAAAACTAGCACTAGAACTTTTGCAAAATATTTATAAAAAGATGTTGAAACTTAAATTTTTAATAGGTATCCGCATTTTTGATTTTAAGAAAAATTTAATGTCTTTTTGCAATCAACATAAAAACACCCCTTTAAATAAAACTATACAAATCACCGTTGCACAAGGTATTGATCCTATAGAAAGTCAAGATGAATCCCTGATCTTGACTTATAAAGAAAAAACCAAAAACTACACTATCGATGAAAAACGCTCAGGTATTATTGTTGTTGATGAAAATGAAGTTGTTTTAAAACACGCCAAATTTAAACAAGGTAAAGAAGGAAAAGACTTAAATTTACACACCTTAAAAGTTTTAGCCACAAATGAAAATAAAGTTAAATTTTCTTGTTCTTCGGCTTTTAAACAAGTAGAGCAAGATGGATACACAGAATATATAGCTTTAAAAAAAGGTTATGTAGTACAAGATGGTGAAAAATTTGATATTGCCAATGAACTAGATTTTAATGGGGTAGATTTTAAAAATATAGGGATTATAAGAGCTGGACTAGACAAAAATGTCAAAATCAATATAAAATTTCTTTCAGAAGTAAAAGATGCTGTAAATTCTGGTGTTGGGATAGAATGTGAAGAATTAAATGTAGTCGGAAGCGTAGGAAGCAACACTCAACTTAATGCCACCAAAATGAAAATTGAAGGCACTACACACTCTAAAGCCAAAATTCAAGCCAAACAAGCCTATATAAAAACTCATAGAGGATTTGCGGAAGCCGAAATTTTAAATATAGATTTGCTCGAAGGTGGAACAATCAAAGCCAAAGAAGTGAGAATTAAAAAAAGTTTAGGCGGAAATATACAAGCTGATAAAATCTATATAGAAAATTTAGAAAGTAATAATTCTTGTGTGTTTTTTGAAAACACCACAATAGAACGCATTAACGGGGGTAACAATAAATTTCATGCTAAAATTAAAACTCTTGATAAAAATTATGATGAAGAATTTGCGATTTTAGGAGAGCAAATTTCTAAGTTAAATCATAAAATAAATAAAATAAGACAATACATTTTATCAAGTAAAAATGGAATTTTAAGCGTTGAAAAAAAGATAACAGAACTTAAAAATCAAGGTCAAAATGTTCCTGTACAATACGAAAAAGCCCTAAAAGATTTCTCTTTACAAAATCTTGAATTAAATAAACTACAAAATGAAGAAAAAGAACTTCTTGAACGCAAAAAATCTTTACAATTAGAATTAATCAATTTACAAAAAATGCTTTTTGAAGCAACTTTTATAAATAAAAGTGGCAAATGGACTGATATGAATGAGATCAAATTTTCACTTCTAGAGCCTAAAGAAGATATTTTTTACTCTTCATTTGTTAATGAAAGTGCTAAATTTATAGGCATTAAAAAAGTCATACAAAACAACCAAGAAAGTATAGAAATACATAAAAAATTAGATTATGAAGAAAAGGATATAGCATGGTTGTCGGCATCGAAGGAATAATCACAAAAAAAGAACCTACTTTTATCATTGTTAAATGCGCTAGTGGTTTAAGCTATGGGATATTTATTTCGCTTTTTTGTTCTGCTAAAATTCAAACTCAAGAAAAGCATGAGTTTTTTATTACTCAAATCATCAAAGAAGATTCTAATAAATTTTATGGTTTCTTGGATAAGGACGAGCAAAAAATGTTTGAAATGCTTTTAAAAGTCAATGGAGTGGGTGCAAATACTGCTATGGCAGTATGCTCTAGTCTTGATGTAAATTCTTTTTACAGAGCATTAAGTTTAGGCGATGAAAGTGTGCTTAAAAAAGTACCTGGCATAGGTCCAAAAAGTGCAAAACGCATTATAGTAGAACTTTCTGACACAAAAACCAAACTTGAAAATGTAAGCGATGATAAAAGCGAAGCCTTAGCCGCACTTCTTACTCTAGGCTTTAAACAAGAAAAAATCATAAGTGTTTTAACAAGTGCTCAAGCAACAAGCACAAGCGAACTCATCAAAGAAGCTCTTAAAAAACTAGGATAAAGGAATAAAATGAAATTTGCAATACTTTTTGGCGGAAATTCTTATGAACATGAGATCAGTATAATAAGTGCTGTGGTACTTAAAAAAGTTATCAATCAAAATTTAGAATTTATTTTTTGCGATGAAAAAAGAAGGTTTTATCATATCCCAAGTGAAAAAATAAATTCTAAAACTTTTAGCACCAAAGCTTATAAAAAAGAAAAAGAACTCTTCATCAAACAAGGAGGTTTTTTTAGCAAAGGTTTTTTAAAAGAAAATAAACTAGAGTGCGAATGCGTGATCAATCTTATCCATGGTAGAGATGGAGAAGATGGAAAAATTGCAGCTTTATTTGAGTTTTATTCTATTAAATTTATAGGACCTAGGCTTGAAGCTAGTGTATTATCTTTTAACAAAGAACTTACCAAACTTTATGCCAAAAGCGTTGGAGTAAAAACACTTGATTATACCATGCTAAGAAAAAATCAAAACTCTAAAGAAAAGCTTAGTTTTCCTTGCATTATCAAACCTGCAAGACTTGGAAGTAGTATAGGTATTAGCATAGTAAAAGATGAAAAAGATTTAGAATACGCCAAAGATGTAGGTTTTGAATTTGATAATGATCTTGTAGTAGAAGAATTTAAAAACAATATCAAAGAATACAATCTTGCAGGATGCATGATCAATGATGAGTTTGTTTTTTCTATCATAGAAGAGCCAAAGAAAAAAGAATTTTTAGACTTTGAACAAAAATATCTTAGCTTTTCAGGACACAATGAGCTTATAGAAGCAGATTTAAGCGAAGAATTAAAAGAAAAACTCAAAGATAGCTTTAAAAAGATTTACAATCCTTTGTTTAAAGGTGCTTTAATACGCTGCGATTTTTTTATACTGGATAATGAAGTATATTTAAATGAAATCAACCCAAATCCTGGTTCTTTGGCTAATTATCTTTTTAAAGATTTTAATACCACTTTAAACGCTTTAGCTGATCAAATTTCACTTGAAAAAATGATAAAAATCAACTACAACTTCCTTCACTCCATCAACGGACAAAAAGGAAAATTATAAGCTTTTAAGTCAAAATACGCTAAATTATACATAAAATTTAGCGTATTTTAGGAAGAAAAATGCTCTCTTTTAAACAAGATGAAATTTACACTGCCACTGAAGTGGTAAGAAATTTTAGCCCCATTATGGAAAAACTTAAAAAAAGTGAAAGTGGAAAAATAGTTATTTTAAAAAATAACAAATTTGAAGCTGTAATGCTTAGTATGAAAGAATTTGAACGCTTACAAAACGCCATGCAACTTTTAGAAAATATCTACAAAAATCAAAAGGCTTAAAATGGCTCAAACTCAACTTTCTTATAAAAACAAAACTTATCAAATTTCTTATGAAATTTTAGGTGATCTTTCCTTACCGCAAATACTTATCTTACACGGCTGGGGAGCTAATAAAGAACTTATGAAGCAAAGTTTTTGTCCTTTTTTAAAAGATTTTTGTCAAATTTATATGGATTTAGCAGGTTTTGGAAATTCAAGTGTGGAAGAAATTTTAAACACTCAAGATTATGCCAATATCACAGAACTTTTTTTAAAACAAAAAAAACTCAATATCTGTTTTTTCATGGGGCATTCTTTTGGTGGAAAAGTAAGCACCCTGCTCGCAAAAGAAAAAGACATCCTAATCTTACTTTCAAGTGCGGGAATTTTGGCTAAAAAATCCCTAAAAGTGCGTTTTAAAATCCGTATTTTTAAAATTTTAAAACTCTTTGGTTTGGGGAAATTTTATCGCTATTTTGCTAGTAAAGATGGAGAAAATCTTAGTCCTATGATGTATGAAACCTTTAAAAAGGTTGTTGATGAGGATTTTAGTGAAATTTTTGCCAAGCAAAAGGCTAAAAGTTTGATTTTTTGGGGAAAAAGCGATGAAGCTACGCCTTTATATTGTGGCGAGAAAATGCATCAATTTTTAAAAAATAGCACTTTTTATCCTTTAGAGGGGGATCATTTTTTCTTTTTAAAACATTCTGCTTTCATAGCTCAAAAAATTAAGGAAATTTAAATGCTTATCAATACTCTTTATTTTATCAATTCTTTATTTTTTAATTTTTGTATAGCTTTTTATCTTATGAGTGCTTTACAATGGTATTCTTATAAATTTAAGCGCGTGTTTTTTCATTATCATAAACCTTTGTGGCATTTGTATTTTTTATTTATTCCTTATTTTTTATTCTTAGCTTTTCCTTTATACTCTTTGGCATATTTTGCATTGATCCATACTTCGATTTTGTACTTTTGGAACAAAGGTATAGATAAAAAGCTTGTTTTTACAAGCAAGGTCAAATGGTTTTTTGTTTTTGTTTTTGTTTATAATGCTATTTTTGCTATCCTTGCTTTGCGTTTTTCTTTTCTTTTTAATCTTTTTAGTCTTCCTTATGCTTTATTGAGTCTTAAAATTTATGAGTTTTTTACAAATTTATATTATAAAAAACAAGCCAAAGCCAAACTAAGAGCCAATGAAAATTTAAAAATCATACTCATTACCGCAAGTTTTGGAAAAACAAGTATTAAAAATTTTCTATACGAACTTTTAAAAGATAACTTTAAAAGCTACAAAACACCACGCTCTGTCAATACCTTGCTAGGTATAATTGCTGATATCAATACCAATTTAAGCCAAGATACTCAAATTTACATAGCTGAAGCAGGTGCTAGACTTAAAGGCGATATTGATGAAATCACTCGTTTTTTACAACCTCACATCAGCATAGTAGGAGAGATAGGCAATGCACATTTAGAGTATTTTAAAAGTGTTGAAAATATCCGCTCAACCAAACTTGAAGCCTTAAATTCCAAAAGATTAGAAAAGGCTTTTTTACACTCTAGCACCCAAAAAGAAGAAGATAAACTCATCAGCCTTTATGATGATAAATTAAATCTTATTCATTCAAGTCTTGAAGGTTTAGAATTTAAAGTCGATATAGAAAATAAATCCTATGATTTTAAAAGTCAAATTTTAGGGGATTTTAACGCGCAAAATCTTTGTGTTTGTATACTTTGTGCTCATTATCTTGGTATAAAACTAGAAAAAATTCAAAAGCAAGTTTTAAATATAAACTCCGTAGAACATCGCTTGCAAGTGCTTTCAAGAGAGCCTAAATTTATCATAGATGATGGTTTTAATGGAAATTTTAAAGGTATGAGCACAAGCTATGAACTTTGTAAAAGCTATAAAGGACGCAAAGTTTTAGTAAGTCCTGGTATAGTAGAAGTAAGCGAAGAAGAAAATATAAAACTTGCTAAAATCATCAATGAGTGTTTTGATCTTGCTATCATTAGCGCACAAATCAATGCTGAAATTTTCAAAAAAGAGTTAAAAATAAAAACCATTATACTTAAAGAAAAAAGCCAGCTAGTTCAAACTCTAGCTAAAGAAACAAAAAACGGAGATTTAATACTCTTTTCAAACGATGCGCCTAGTTTTATGTGATTCGTATAAGTATTTGCAAATGTCATCATTTTCAATTTGACTTCGTGCAAATACTTCCTAAACCCTAGTTTGTCCTATAAGATTATTTAATCTATCCATTATATTATTTACAAAAGAATTTATACTTTCACTGCTTGCTTTCCAACCATTAGCTTTTGCTTGATTAAACTGATTATCAAACAAAGCTCCACCATAACCTATGCTTGCATTTTGCCAAGCAACTCCTTTTTCCATTGCATAAATACCTGCATCAAGCCAACCATCTTGTGCATAGCCTTTTAATAAACTTGCAAAATCTACCTTGCCTGTCATAATGTCATCTAAGGAAACGCTAAAAGAAGGATTTGCTTTCATTTCTAGCTCAAGTTTTGCTTCACGAACTTTTGCTTCAGGACTCAAAACAACTTGATTTGAAGATGGAATAGGTGAATAAGACTTTAAAAAACTCATAAACAAAGCTTCTTTAGAATAACTTCCATCTTCATTTTGTGGATAAACT
>NZ_MJYF01000054.1:0-1165 GCF_001763175.1 Campylobacter sp. BCW_4332
AAAAGTTCTATTTCGCTTTCAAATACAAAAAGATGTTTATAGTGTTTAGCTAAATTTTTAATCAGTAAAGCATTGCCTATACCATAAATACATATAAAAGGATATCTAGGAGTTTTTTCTAAAATACTTTGATAGAAAAAATTTAATTCTTCTTCTAAATTTTCATACATAAAAACATTATGAGTTTTATCATAGATATTTAAATTTTCATCTATATTAAAACGAGAACAAGTTTTATTTTGTATGAAATTTAAAAGTTTATTTCCTAAGGGTTCATTTACTCCACTTAATAAAGCTTGTATGTTTTTTTCTAGTATGGTCATTAGGTTTCCTTAAAAGAATTGATGATAATATTTATTCTTTGTTCTAACTTTTCTATAAAATAAAACAACCATTCATAATAAGCCTTGATATAAGCACTGATGAAACTAGCATGATCTAAAATATTTTCTTTATAAACTAAGCTTATCCTAAGTCCTCGTTCATAAATCACTGCTTTTAAAATACCATCCTGTATAAACTCATCTTCATCTAAAGAGTGATTAAAATTTTCTATATTTTGATAAACTTTTTCTAAAAATTCCAAAGGTAAAATAAAATCTTTACTGAGTATATTTTCTAAAATTTGTTTTAAAGCTAAAGCATCATTTAAAAATCTTTTAGCATTATCTTGATCTTTTTGTATTTTTTCTTTGAATTTAACTAGGAGTTTGTCACTTCTATTTTTAGTTAAACTTTTTGGAAGTTCAAATTTAGGTTTTTCTTTTGTAAGGAATTTTTCACAACATTCTTTAAAGGAAAGTTCTTCTGTAAAATTAATCCTTGCTCCACCTTCAGTGGCATTGTAAAATTTAGTTTCTTTACTGTTGCAAGCAAAAAGATATTCAAGTTTTATGCGATAATCATTCCAAGTTATATGAGTTAAAACTTCACCTTTACCTGCATAGGCGGGGACTTTAAGTTTGTCTATATTTTCTTCACCGCTAAATTTCTCCCCAAAATCAAAACCTTTTGAGTGTGAATTTCCTTTTTCATCAAAAGCTAAATCTTGCCCTATCATGATAATATTTTTAAATCCTAAAGCCAAAGCTAAAGTATAAGAAAAATGACTCACATGAGTACCTGTATCAATATAGCCAAAGTCATTAAGATTGAAGCGTTGGTA
>NZ_MJYF01000055.1:0-7218 GCF_001763175.1 Campylobacter sp. BCW_4332
CAAAATACCCTAGAATCTTATTATACTTTAGGAAGTTCATTTAACTTACACATATTCCTAAATTGCCAATAACTAGGCTCTAAATAATAAGAATAAGGAGTATAATAAAAGATAATTAAGCCTATACTTCCAAGAAAGACTAAAAACTTTGAAACGCTTTTTGTAGATTTAAAGATGATTTTATAAATAAATTTTAATATAAGATAAGAAAGAATAGTAGAAATTATAATAAGAAGTAATATATATGTCATGGGTTATCTCCTTAGATTCTCTATTTTATTAAAATTAAGATGTAATTTTGTGGTTTGATAAAGATTAGCTCGCTAGCATCCAAACATAGAAGACAAAAATTGCTCATTAAGATAAATGATTTCATGTATGAATAAATAGTATTATAATTTAGAAAGTAGTTTTGTAATTAAAACCAAGAAAACAAAATATATTTTTAAGATATAACCCCGACTATAATTACGCATTTTAGTCGGGATTTTTTAAGATAATTATAATTAAGCTTTACCTTCTCTCCAATCATCACTTCCGCTAGTTCCAGCAGCAGTATGTTCCCAAACTACTTTTCTATAACTCATTGAAACTTTTAAAAGCTCGGTTTTATCATGATTACTTGACTCTTGTGCATTTGGCATTATTAATTCAATATTTGTAATAATTGCATCTTCCAATTTTGTAGTAAAAAAATGTTCAGATCCGCCACTTGCTGCAGTTCTAAACCAATGAACTTCGACTGTTGGAAGTCTTTCTCCTTTGGTAAGTGCATTATATAACAAAGGCACGGACTTATTCAATGAGCAAGTAAAAGAAAAGGGCTTATGAACTCTTTGTCCAGAAGGTTGCCCACTTTGCTGATCAACGGGTACAGTTACGATATGAGATACCTCTTGCGCCATGATTTCATCTTCATGACCTGATTTATATCTATTGCCAATACTCGCTTCAGTAGATGCACCACTTGAAATCAAACCTTGTGTGGAACCTTCAATTCTTATAAACGCTGGTTCAGCCATAAAAAGAACCTCCTTTAATTTTTTTTAACATTCAAAATTGTATCATTTTAATCTTAATCTATATAAATTTTTGTAAAATATTTGTATATTGATATTAATATTTATTTGTTTTTACTTTAAATAAGGAATAACGATGTTTAAAAAAATATTTGATTTTATAAAATCAAGATTATTTATAACTGCTTTTTTACTTTGTTGTATTTTTCTTTTTAGTGTTTTATTTTGGTTTTGGGGTCCTTTAATAGCTTTTAACGACATATATATTTTTAGTAGCTCATTTTTAAGATTTAGTATTATCTTGATAATTTGGCTTATTGTTTTTTTATTTTTTTTATTAAAGCCTATTATAAATTTTATATCTTCTTTAAAAAGTGAAAAAAGATTAAAATTTAAAGACCTAAAAAAAGAAGCTGATGAGTTTATTTACAAATCTAAAAGAAACTTCTTTTTATCTCTTAAAGATGCCAAAGAAACATGGAAGAATGATTTAAAAACAAAAAATTTACCCTTAATTATCATCATAGGAAATGAAGGGGCTGGAAAAAGCACTTTTATCAATTATTCTAACATCGAATATCCACTTAGCGATAGTTTAGAGTCTTATAAAAAATTCCATAAGTCTACTAGAAATTTTGCACTTTATGTATCAAAAAAAGGCGCTTTGTTAGATACAGAAGGAAACTATTTTTCACAAGAAGAATTTTTTAAGCCTACAAGTAGCGATGAAATACCCGAAGATGATATAGATAAAAATAGAGATTTTTTAATTAAAAAAAATATATGGAAAAAATTCCTTACTTTTCTCAATAAAAATTTTTTTCATAGCAAACTAAATGGAATTATTTTAGTTGTTGATACTGTCCTTTTCTTAAATAATCCTAAGGAGTATTCCAAAAATCTTATTAGATATCTAACAAAAAGAGTAAACGAATGTGAAAAAACTTTGAATTTAAAGTTGCCCATCTATATAGTTTTTTCAAAACTTGACTTGATGGAAGGCATGAAAGAGTATTTTGATATTTTCGATAAAAAAATTTCGGATAAAATTTTAGGATTATCTTTTGATAAAATCTTAAGTGAAGAATTTTTAAATAATGAATTTAAAGAATTAAGTGATTCATTATTATGCTCTTTAATGAGTAAAAATTCCCATATTTACAATATGGAAAATAAAAATAAAAGCTACTTATTTTTAAAACAATTTGATAATTTATTTGCATTAGCAAAGACTTTTATTTTGGAAGTACAAGAAGAAAATAAGCTTAAAAATAATTCTTATCTTAGAGGAGTTTATTTTGTTAGCGCCTATCAAGAAAATATTCCTAGAAATTTCTTACTCGATGCCATATGTGAGAAATATAACTGCAAAAAAGTATTATCAAAATCCAATATTATACATAATAAACAAAGCTATTTTGTTAAATCACTGCTCGAAGATTTAATTTTTACAGATTATTCTTTAAGCGCTATGAAATCTTATTCTAAAAAATTATCTTTTTTAATTATAATTTTAATCATAAGCTTTGGAACATATGCTATATCTTCTTATTTTATAAGTAAAAACAATAAAGAATTCGAAAAAAGCCAAAATACCTTAAGATCTTTACAATTGCTTCTTAAAGATCAAGATTATCAAAATTTAAATATTAAACAAAAAGCTGACTTCTTAATTGAATTGAGAAATATTTTAAATACTTATCCTGAACTTTGGCAAGATAATAATATATTTCAATATTTAAATCTAAATCTCTCATACAAAGGATTTAAAGAAGCTAAACAACTTTATTATAAACTGAATGAAGATGTGTTAAAAAATACTTTATTAAAAGAAATGGAATATACTTTACTTACCGATACAAATAAAGAAAATTTAATCAAAACATTATATATGTATAGATCTTTATTTGAACAAAAATATTTTAATAAAGAAATACTAAAAATTTGGATTAACGAGAATTGGAATACTTTAAGTAAGTATTCAATCTCTAAAGATGACTTTCTAGAAGGGGTGGATGAGCTTAAACAATTTAATCTTAAATCTTTTACAGAAGATGAAAACAGTATACATACAGGAAAAAGAAAACTTGAGAGTATAAGTAGAACTCAAAGAATTTACATTCTTCTTAATTTTTTAAATAGCGATAAACCTAAAGAAAAATATCTTATAAAAGAGGATTTAGGTTTTTCTGCAAATAGTGTATTTTCAAATAATTCTCAAATAACTTCTATAGATAAAATATATACAAAAGTTGGTATGATGGACTTTTTAAATGATTTAAATCAACAAGTTGACACCGCAATCAATATTGAATCTTGGATGCTAGATAACAATTTTAAAGAAAATAAAAACACTTTGACTATGGGTATTTTAAAATTATACTTAAGTGAATACCAAAATGCTTGGCAAAATCTACTCGCTTCATTGCAACCTGTTAGGTATAATACCAAAGAGGCAATGCTTAATGAGCTTAATATCTTATCAAAAAAAGAAAACCCCTTATATTCTTTGTTAAAAATTGTTAGTTCTAATACAAATTTAAATGATGCAGTTTTACTAACTCAAGCCTACAATTTAGGATTAAATGCTGGGGAAATTAGATCAAATTTTATTGGGGTAAGCAATGCTTTCACACAATATCATAAGCTAGTAAACAAAAATACACTTTTGAGTGTTGGCAATATAGAAGTGGGTAAAGGCACTGATGATGAAAAAATATTAGATATTCTTAATACAAATATTACAAATATATCCAATAAAATTATAGATTTTAGTTCTAATAATAACCAAAGCGCTGAAGAAAAAATTTCATATGCTCTTGGAGGCAATAAAGATGCCAATGATCCTTTTGCTGTATTTCAAATGAACATAAAAAAATTACCTAATGATTTAGAGAGATATTATAGTCAGCTTTCTAATTATTCGTGGAATTTTATAGAAAATCATGGTATTTCTTTATTTAATACCGCTTGGATTAATGAAGTGTATAATCCATTTGTTAATGATATTGCACCATATTATCCTTTTAATGATGAGAGTGTAGCAGATCTTAGTATGGATAGTTTTAAAACATTTTTTGGAAGAAATGGGACATTAAATAGTTTTTATAAAAAATACTTGAACAATGTTTTAGTAAAAAGAAAAAATAACTATTCTGTCAATTCTCAATTTGCTTCAAAATTAAATTTCTCTAAAGAATTTTTAGATTTTATCACCAATGCAGGCAATCTCTCTAGTCTCATACTAAATGGTAATGATAATATAAAAGTTAATTTTACTATTCAAAGCCTTGATTTAAGTGCGGATTTTTCCTTTATAAAGCTTGGCTATGATAATAAAAATATCCAATACGATCATACTCTTAATCAAACCCTACAAATTGTAGCAGAAAAATTCAATAATGGAACAAGTTTAAATTTTACAGCCTATAACTACTCTAATCCTAATTTAAATTATACAAAATCATATAAGGGAGAATGGGCATGGTATAAGTTTATAAAAGATAATAAAAGTAATTCTATATACAGCATTATATTTAACAATAATAAAAACTTATATTTTGACTTTGAAATTATTAACGGTGCTAGTGAATTAAATAATATAGTTTATATTTTAAATAATCTTAAAATAGTAGAAAATATTACAGGGGTAAATAAACAATGATAGAAAAAGAAGAAATAGGAATTACTATTGAGAATTATGACGAATGTATTAGTGGTTCTAAAACATTTGTATTTAACACAAAGGGTGGAACTATAGGAAGCGGTGATGATTGCACTTTTCGTATTCAAGATAAACTAGAACAAATCAAAAATACCCATGCCATAGTATCTTATGAAGAAGGATCTTTTACAATTGCGGCTTTTGAAGATTCTGACATTTATTATAATAAGTCCTTTTCTAGAATGCCAAGTGGCTATGAAATAATAATCAGTATAGGCGATATTTTTAAAATCGGTAATTTAGAATTTAGATTTGTGGATGCAAAAAGCATTGAAGCAAGCATTAAAGAAAATAAAAAATACTTAGAAGATATTGAAAAACGCAATCATTTTGATGAAATTGAAATTAAGCCTAGAGGAAAAACAAGTATAAATTTTGACAAAAACAAAGAGTTAAAAGAGATTTTAGAAAATAATGATTATAAATTTATCGAAGAAGAAAAGGCAGATGATAGCTTTTTAAAAGAAATAATTCAAAAAAATCCAAATTCATTAGAATATAAAAATGTTTTAAAAAGTTTGGTAAAAAATTTAAAAGATATTAAAACAAAACAACAAAACTCTAAATTAAATAATGATTATTCTCCTATCAATATTAAAGATTTTGAAAGTATTATTAATAATATACCCTTAATCAAATCCACAAGATTGATCAATATTTTAGCCCTTAGCCTAATCGCAAAAGAATTATATACTCCAATATTTGAAGAAATGGAAGAAAATATGTTTATTAAATATATTGAAGCTGCCATACAAAATAATATTAAAGAAGATAAGATTCTTTTTGAAAATCTTACCATCAAAGCATTGGAAAAGTATATTAAAGATTTTGAGTGATTCTTTAATCTTTAATGCCATTTTCTTCAGCAAATTTGAGTATCTTAGCTCTAAGTTCCCTTGGGAAATTATATCTATATATGGCAGGAATTCTTGGATCAAGGAGTTTGTCTAAATATCCTCTTTTATAAATCCATTCTAATCTTTCAGGTGTAAAATAATAAGGGGCATTAGGATAGCCTTGAGGTGGGGTTAGGGCTGCTAGTTTGGCGCTTAATACTAGGGTATCTTTGAATAAAGTAGCTTGTTGTTCACTCCAATCATTTGGAGTATCTACATCAAATCTTGTTACCATTCCATTTTCGTATCCATCCATAGCATCATCAAATTTATTTCTACTTTCAGGAGTAGAATCTATATCTCTTGGATCTTTTAATTTGCCTTTTTTAATATCATTATATAAAGCCCAAATGATCCTGCCTTCTTCATCATAGGCAAAATCATATTTATTTAAATCAATCACCCAATCTACTCCCATAATCTCATCTATAAAAGGAAGCATACCAAATTCATCAGGCTGTATAGTTTTAGCTAAATCTTTTACTAATTTGGCCCTTAAAGGATTTTTATGTATCCCTGCCATACCTATACCTATTTCTAAAAGATTATCAGCATAATTATAAATTCCTCTTTTTATACCTAATTCTTCATATCCTCCACCTGTGAGTTGAATATATAAAATAAAACATTGTATCATTCTGGCATTAAAGCCATGATTTTTAGAACGCACAAAATATTCAGGTTTTCCTAGTATTCCTGCTGCTATACCCCATTCTTGTCTAAAAAGAGAAGATTTTAAGGTTTCTTTATTATTGTTAACTTCATCATAAATATAGGCGTATTCTTCATTGATTAAATATCCTTTTTCATCTACATTAGCATAAGCATCATAGGGTATATCTATAACAGTGCTTCTTATACCACTTCTTATAATTAGATATTTATATCTTTCTCTTTTAGTTTTTAAAGATTTATAATAAGCTTTTTCTGCTTTAGTCCAAGGAGCTATAGCTCCTTTGATAGGATCTTTTAAATATATACTTTGCCAATCTTTAAATTCAAGTAAAGTAGAACTTTGTCCTGTATAAAAGTTAGGATCTAGGTATTGGGGTTTATAGTCTTTGTAGGGGGAGTTTTTCATAATATGATAAGATTTAAAAACCGCTTTGGAATATTCTTCGGTATAGTTGCCTGTGGGCTTAATATTTTCTTTAAAGAGTATTTTATTGGTATCTTTTTCCACATCTAATGTTAATCCATTGGGTGTATAAATCTCATAAGTTTCGCTCATTGTTTATCCTTTCGTAATTTATCCCATATATAAACCATCTTCTATGATTATAGTAGTAGCTAATCTGCCTATGAAATTAGGCGGAGTTTTTGTTTCTGATGTGATATCAGTATTTGCACTTGCCTTGCTAGTGTTATTTTCTCTTTTGTCTATAGCTTTCAAGCTTTCTTTATTTTCATTTATCCCTATATACATAGCCTTAAGATTGTTTTGTCCTATGATATTGAGTTTTTCTAGTAATCTTCTGGTTTTATTTTTATCTTCTATATATCTTCCTGTTTTATCTTTACTTGTATTGTAAATTCCATTAGCAAAATCTTGTAAAATTTGTAAAGCTTCATTGTAAGC